>DATCJB010000001.1:0-29674 GCA_036507455.1 Patescibacteria group bacterium
CGAAAGAGCTGGAAGCAGTAGTATAATTGCGCCATGAAAAAGGAGTTGGAAACATATCCGACCGGAAAAATTCCACCGCGTGAAGATGCGTCGCCCGTACGCAACGACAAAAACCGCAAAAAACTTGGAACCAAAGCTAAATTTTTTACAGGTTTTACTTTAATTTCTTCGATACTTGGTGTTGCTTATACTCAAAAAGATCAATACACGGACGACCTTGCCAACTTTAGCCGAAGCGTAATCGGAGACAATAATACTGCCAGACTTGAGAAATATTATTTTTATCTGGAAGATCAAAAAAACAAATTAGTTTACGAAATAACAGGTGACAAAAAAAGCTCGTTTGATAAAGACTTCGAAGTTTCGATTACATACTCTCAATCTGTTAATCCCGGTGAGTTAAACTTGCCCGACAATGAGCCGGCACTCGGGGAACCTTCTGCAGTTGTTGAACCTTCCACGCCCGCACCTTTGATTTTGCCGGAAATTCAATATTTAGGTGTACCGCTTGCCGAAGGGGAAGGCATTTGGAGAACCGACGACCTTCCGCGGACTTCTCCTGAAGATCCGCTGATGGTAAAAACGGTTGTCAGACCGGACGAGTCGCGTCCCTACGCAAAAGTGAATATACTGCTTCTTGATAAAAGGAGGATTAGATTAAATATGGTAGGCGGTACGAAGAGTCCGGGTGAAACAAGCGGTGTTTCGGGGCCCGGCAGAATTCCAGCCGAAGACAGACAAAATTTACTCGTTGCTTTCAACGGAGGATTTCAGGGAAATCACGCCGAATGGGGGATGTATGCAAACGAAAAGACTTATAAATCTTTGGTAAATGGATTTGCAAGCGTTGCGGTTACGAGTGAAGGAGAAATCCTGATGGGTGAGTGGGGAAGGACACTTGAGTGGCGCGATGATATGGTGGCTGTTAGGCAAAATGCCGCTCTGTTGGTGGAAAATTGCGAAGTTAGCGATCGCACTCTTGAAAATAATAAAACGTGGGGATACATTGTATATTTACAGCAGGATAACGTAACGCGCCGTTCGGCAATCGGATTGACACAAAACGGAGATCTTCTTGTTGCGACAGGAGACAACGTCAAACCGGATACTCTGGCGCGTGCTCTTTGGGCAGCGGGTGCGTGCACCGCCATGCAGCTTGACATCAATACGCCTCAAGTCAACACGTCTTTGTATTTTCAACGGGATGATGGTTCCGTTAAGGGTGAATTCTTTGGAGGAACAGAAGACCCTGACCGCTTTTTAAGAACCCAGGAATATGACTTTATGTACGCCACCCTCGACGAGCGCAACTACATCCCGTAGGGATTTTGTTTTGTTATAATTTTCAAAGCGTTTGTCACCAGTAAGAACCTATAGTTTGCAATTGTATTGCGTGTATGCTATACTTTAAAAGTACTTGGCAGATTGAAATAGTAAATCTGCTTAATTTTTAGACGTTTTGAGTTTGTAAGATAAAGGTACTCCAAATCTTTTTATTCGTATCTTTCTGCTTATTCGATAAGTTCTTCAAATTTGGCAGTTTTACCATTTTAATTTATTCCGAGCGAAAAACCCCGTCTTTCAGGACGGGGATGAAGTGAATCTTGAAGCGAGGAAGAGAGAACCACGGCCCTTAGGCCGTGGGAATCTATTAAAAAGCCGCATATCATTTTCAAATCTAATGTACGTGTACAGAAGCAGTAAATCATTTCGATCACATAACCCGGGGAGAAGCAGCTTTCATTCCCACAACCGGCGTCAAACCAAAAAACTTGACCCGCGTTTTTTTGTGCAGAAAGCTAACGACCTTCAAACGGAAGAGTACCAACCCAAACATACTTTTGCCGATTTTAAAATTCACAATTTGTTAAAGCAAAATATCGCAAGCCGCGGATATACAACCCTTACTCCGATTCAGGATCAGGCGATACCGCCTCTTTTGGAAGGAAAAGACGTTGTCGGCAGCGCCGCAACGGGTACCGGTAAAACTGCCGCTTTTTTAATCCCCTTAATCAATAAATCAGTCAACGATTCATCTCAAAGAACTTTAATCGTGGCCCCTACGCGTGAACTGGCTGTTCAAATTGAGGAAGAATTCAAATTATTTGCCCGATCTTTGTATTTATACTCCGTACTTTGCATCGGAGGAGTAAGCATCAGATCTCAAATTAGTCTGCTTTTTCGCAAACCTCAATTTGTAATCGGGACCCCCGGACGATTGCGGGATTTAGAACGCCAGCAAAAGCTTTCTTTTTTTGAATTTAATAATATAGTTTTGGATGAAGTTGACCGGATGCTTGATATGGGATTTATCGGGGAAGTCAAATATATAATTTCCAAATTGTCAAAACCCCGCCAGTCATTATTTTTCTCAGCGACCATAACACAAAACGTTCAAACGATTATGCAGGGGTTTTTAAACAATCCGGTTCATATTTCGATCAAATCAAGCCAATCCGCGGCTAATGTTGACCAGGATATCGTTAGAGTTGACCACCCGGAAAAAATAGAAACATTGCACAATCTATTGCAAAAAGACGGTTTTGATAAAGTTTTGGTATTCGGCCGCACCAAACACGGAATGGAAAAATTGTCTAAAGTTCTAGCGTCAAAAGGTCATCAAGTGGCCGCAATTCACGGCAACAAAAATCAAAATCAAAGACAAAGGGCGATCTTGGATTTTAAACAAAACAAAGTTAAGATTTTATTGGCAACAGATATTGCTTCAAGAGGTCTTGATATTGAAAACGTTACGCACGTTATAAACTTCGATCAGCCCGAGAGTTACGAAGACTATATTCACCGAATCGGTCGTACCGGACGAGCCGGTAAAAAAGGCGTGGCGTTAACCTTCGTCGACTAAATTTCACTCTTTTTTTGCCAAGTAATAAAGTTGTCGACGACTCCTAAAATTCTCAAATTTTTAGCCGGAAAATCTACCGGTCTGCCTTTTTCTCTGATTAATTTTCTCAATCTTTGAATCGACGGGATTTTCCCCGCTTTAATTATAACGGCAGTTTTTTGATCGTTTCCGAATAGGTCATAAATCGGGTCATCGGCTATCGTTTTGGGATAATGGTCAAGCAGAGGCAGATTACTGCCGTATTTGATTGTCCGGGGCTTGTCTGATTTAAGCCTTTTTTCCAAAAAAGTGCGCCAATTTTTATACTTTTTACTGCCAAGATGCAAAGTTCCCCGGCAAAACTTACTTTCACAAAAGCAAAAGTGGGTGCAATTTTTGCAAAAACCTTCCTTTGGGGCGAGCAAATAAGAAACGGTTAATTCTTCACCTTTAAATATTTTTCTTAACGCAAACGCTAATGTGTGGCCTTTATATGCATAAAGCCAGCAATTAGGAGCGCAGGAATGGTTTAAAAGATGCATACCCTGTTTTTTTAAGTCGGGATAGATGGAAGACTGGTCATTGTAATACATTAAGTAAAGGTTTTGTTTATCGTTTTCAAAGTTAAAATCAGCATTACGGATTACCCGGCCGAGATAATCGCCGATTACCGTTCCGGCTAAAATATCTTTTTTGGCAAATATTCCCCGGCCTTTATTTTTAGTTTTTTTTATTTCCCAGTAGTTTTTTGCAAGCAGAATCACAATCGCCAATCTAGCACAGATTTAGATTTTGTTACAATCCGGCTTAAAATTTGACCTCTTGACATTCGGGTAAACTTCGGGTATTGTAGAGTTGTTTCTTAAAAAAAAAGATTGGGAAACGAGTAAAAGAGCCACCGGCCCAGAGGGCCTCTGGCCCGGAGGGGAGGTGAACGACACAATGGATGCGAAAAAGAGTATTAGCAATGTTAAGTCTTCGGTTCTTCGAATGGGAGCCAAAACTTTATTTTTCGACGTAAATCTTGCGACTAACAATAAAAAATATTTGAAAATTACTGACTCAAGGTTTATCGGAGAGGGCAAAGACAGAATCAGAAATTCTTTGGTCTTGTTTCCGGAAAATATTGAAGGCTTTCAAAAAAGCTTAAAAGAGATAGTTGGTTATCTTGCATAGAGCAAAGGTCTTGTGGGGTTAAAACTTGCGCACCGGTGCGCTCGAAAGATTTGTCAAAAAATTTACGGTTTTGTCAAAGACCCAGTATAAGCCGGCAAATCTCGCTTGTTTGAAATTCAGGTTTTAACGTTTGGCATTTCTGCTTAGGATTGGTAGCAAACGCCCTTTGCAAAATCTCGCCTTTAGGATCTTTGATTTCAAAAAATAACTCCAATTTGTGCTCTTTTGCCTGTTCATCCGAAATGGCCAAAATGTCACCGACCAAGATTTGATCAAGATAAATGTCGGTTTCCCAAACAATCGGTCGAACCGAAACGTTATCCAATTGATAACTTTTGTCAAAATTTGGTGAATCATAATAATTGCCGGTTGCCCGCCAGCCGTAGTCTTTTTGCAATTTTGCAGGATCGTATTTGTTATAAAACGCAAACAAAATATATGCGGGTGCTTCCCTTGAGGAATCAATTATAAATTGGCGGTTTTTATTTTCCTGGGTTTTAACGGCCAGCTCGTCAAAGCCGTAATTCCAGGCTTTACCCCTCTCGTATTTTAAAAGAACAAAATATGATGACCAAAAAGACGAGAGCGAAATTAAAAGCAAAACTGCCAAAACCAATACTTTAAACGTTCTTTGTCTGAAATGCACAAGCATTTGATAAATTCCAAGGCCGGCGATAATTGAAAAAATCCAAAATAATGGTAGGGCTCTAAAGGTTGAAAACGGATCTTTGGTCAAAGCGGCCGGAATCAGGGCAATTAACATCACAAAAAACAGCAATTTAATCAAAGGATCGCCCTGTTTTTTGAGCGAAAAATTTTGTTTAAGGTGATAAATTCCGATCACAAACGGAATGATCATCCAGGAGTAAAAAACGCTAAGTTGTGGAATTGAACGCTGGGGATCCGGGTCGGGATCAAAAAACAAATTTCTGGGTGAGAAATAAGCAAAATATTGGCTCGAAAATTCTTTTATCAAAGCGTAACTTTTTAGAGCAAAATTTAGGATCCAATTATTCGAATATTCAACCTGGAAAGTTTGGCCAAAGTAGCTTTGGCCGGACAAACGAACCACCGGACCGGCACTGCCGAGAAGAAAAATCAAAGGCAGTTGGGAAATTAAAAAGAACAAAAACCCGATTGCCGCTGTTCTTTTATCTTTCAAAAGCGTTTTGCGAAAAAGAATGGCAAAAATTAACAGCGTCAAGGGTGCAACGAGCCTTTCGGAGTTGTAGGCATAAGTGGAAAGTCCGAGAATTAAAGCCCCGGCAATAAACAGCCGATTGTTTTTGAGCGATGCACACAAAAATACTAACCCCAAAATCAAAAGCGCCAAGCCGAGATTTGGTTCGTAAACTCCTCTGCTTAGAAAAATAGCCCAGGGAGAAACGGCAACGACAAGCGAAACCAAAACGGCTTTGGCCAAAGAATTTTGGAGGTTAGATTTGGCGATTAAAAGAAAGGTAACAAGGACAATCGCAACTCCGGTTGCGGCTGATAAAAACCTTGAGGTAAAAACCGACAGGCCGGCAAATTTTATGATGATTGCCGAAAGGTAGGCATAAAGGGAACTGCTGTAGGTTCCAAACGACCGCAAAAAAAGCGGTAGAGATTTACCGTATTCGTCCTTTCCGGTTAGAGCAAAAGAGTAGGCGTTATAACTCTGGGAAGCTTCATCGACGTAAAGTCCCGGCGGAAGAGAGCCAAGTTGATAAAACCGTAAAAAAGCGGCCAATACCAATATCAAAAATAACGCTAGGTAAATTTTGAAACGGACTATTTTTTGATAAATTTCCATAACTTTAAAACTCCCAAAACGATTATTGAATTTGCAAACGGGTAAACCAAAACCGGTCCTAAAACAAGCGTTGAGCGGGATAAAGTACCCAAAATTAACGCCGCGGCAAAGTAAACAATTGCCGGCTTTGATTTTTGATTAATGAGCCAAATTAAACCGATGATAAAAAAGGGAAGAAAAAAGGGCGGATACTTGGCAAATTCGTCAAATTGAGCTCTTTCTCTTGGGTGGCCGGCAAAAAAATAAAGGTTAGGATCCAGGTTATAAAATATGCTTTGTTCGATTTTGTGGATTGAAAAGGCAACTTTATTTTGAAATAACCGTCCTAAGTTGTCAGGGTAGTAGCTTCTTCTTTGATTGATTAAATATTGCTCCTCATCGGTTGTTTGCAAGAAATTATTGAGGCCGTAACTAAGAATAATAAAAGCTGAAGCGATGAATAAAACAAGGCTGAACAATCTAAATTTTTTGGTATTCGATCCTGATAAAATTTCCAAAAACAGTGCGCTTAAAATAATTGATGAAATAGCCAAAAGTGGTGCAAAATTGAAGATTTTGAAGGTCCAGCTGCTGGTTAAGACGATAATTAAAAGAATTAAATATTTCAACTTACTTTATTAAATGAATCTCCACAGGCTAAAGCCCGTGGTATCTTCTTTTCTAATTTAGATTCTGCTCTTTCTCCCAAAGTTAAAATCTTAAGAGTTCTTGTTAGAAAATAACCTTCTTAATTCGATTTTGGCAAGCTCCAAAATTTTTCTTCTTTTAGGATTTAATTTCATCTAGGCAGAATTTGATTTTCAATCAGGAAATTGAAAATTTCCCGGCTTATTAACTCAACTCCCTCTTTGGAAGGGTGAATATAGTCGGAAGGATTAACATACTTTATATCAACTTCGCCCGCAGGATCCTTTGATTTTTCATAAACATTTACCAGAGGAATTTTGTGATCATTTGCAAATTTAATGTGGTTTTGTAAATAGGCGATTCTTTCATTTGCCCAGGCAAGTCTGGCTTCGGGAGACAAGTCGACGACGTTTTTGGCGTATTCGGTTGTACTCGGCCCGATTGTTGCCAAAAATACAATTTGCGAATCCGGTTTTGCTTTAATTAACTTATTTACTGTAATTTCCAGTTGTTGATTTTGTTTTTGTAGACCTTCCTCCAGAGGATACTGGGACAGGGGATTGTGGGCAAAAGATTCGATGAAAATTACATCAAAATCGGTTTCAAGTATCGGCGGCAGGACCCTTTCCGTGATATCGGTGCTTTCGGTTAACCTTTGATCCAGGGAAAGCACGTTGCTTGCAGCAATGGAATAATTATTGAACCCAAAAACTTTCCCCGGATAGGATTCGTTTAAAAACAAGGCTAATTTGTCACAATTTGGCCCCAAAGCGGCAGTCATCGAGTCACCGACGAACGAAATGGAGTAGTTTTCATCTGCGGCTATTTTAGGAATAGTATATTCTCCCAGAGGAATTTTCTCCGGCGGCGGCGGGGTTGCAACAGTATTATTTTGGGGATCTTGGGCTTTAAACTGGCGGCTGATCGAAAAGACTAAACCCGCCAAAACAATGAAAATTACAATCGGAAGAATAAATTTGGCCACCGATAAATTCTAACAGATTTAAAATGACGTGTTAATATTGATTTATGGGAACAATCGGGATAATGATTTTAGGTTTTTTAGCCGGCGGCATTCTTGGTGAGATTTGGGCAAAAATTACTCACAGAGTTCACCATTTTGCAGTCGTTAAAGGCTTTCATTTCCACCACAGTTTGTTTTTTGTCCCTCTTGTTTTAATTGCCGTTTGGATTTGGGGATCCGCTTCTTTCTTGATTGGTTCGGCCGGTTTTGGCGTTTTGGCTCAACACACTTTTCGTGAAGGTTTTGTATTTGTTACCAAAGATTAGTTTTCTGGTAAAAAAATTGATGAAATGAAGACAAAAATAATTGCGACAATCGGTCCGGCAACTTTGGATTTTAAAATATTTCAAAAGCTGGTAGATTCCGGAATCGATTTTATCAGAATAAACACTTCTTACGGCGACTTTGATCAATATGATTTGATGCTTCGAAATCTCAAAGAGGTTAAAAAAAAGAATATTGAAGTGATATTTGATATCAAAAATCTTGAAGTTTTGGATTATTTTAAAAAGAACAATTTAAAATATGTCGCGGTTTCTTTTACGCAGTCTATTACACAATTAAAAAAGGTAAAAGAAACTGTTCCGCAGGCGTTTATTATCTCAAAAATTGAATCAGTTGAAGGAGTAAAAAATTTCGAGGCTATTTTGGAAGCTTCGGATGGGGTAATGGTGGCAAGAGGAGACTTGGCCGAGGCTGAAAATTTGGAAAAAGTTCCCTGTCTGCAAAAAAGTTTTACAAAAAAGACCCTGAAAGCGGGAAAGTACTTAATAGCTGCAACGGAAATGATGCTTTCTATGACTCAAAATCCAACGCCGACCAGAGCCGAGGTTTCTGACGTTGCTAACGCTGTTTTTGACGGTGCCAGCGCCGTGATGCTCTCGGAGGAAACCGCCATCGGAAAATATCCGGTTGAGACAGTTGAATTTATGAGAAAAATAATCAAAGAAGCCGAAGATTGTAACGAGAACTAGTTTTCAATTATTTACTTCACTTTTAAATTCGGCCAATAATTTTTGGATTTTGGGACCTATTACTACCTGACAATACTGATAATCCTCGTTTTTATTCGGAGAAAAGCTTTGCTTATTATAAAACTCCTGATGGTATTTTTCGGCTTTGTAAAAATTAACAAAAGGCACGATTTCGGTCACAATTTGACCTTTGAATTCTTTTTGATGGGTTGCTTTAGATTTTTCGGCAATTGCTTTTTGATTTGGGGAGTTGTAAAAAATTGCCGAACGGTATTGAGTTCCGACGTCGCTGCCCTGGCGGTTTAGCGTGGTTGGATCGTGAAGGTGCCAAAAAATTTCCAATAATTTTTCCAAAGGTAGAATTTGGGGATCAAATTCGATTTGGATTACTTCCGCGTGGCCGGTTTTTCCCGAACAGACGGCTTCGTATGAGGGGTTTTCAACAATCCCTCCGGAATAACCGGAAATTACCGATTTGACGCCCTTTAGCCGTTCAAAGATAGCTTCGGTACACCAAAAGCAACCTCCGGCAAGCGTAATCGTTTGGGCTTGCATATTTCAAAAGTATAACAAATCTTTTGTTTATAATTTCTAGGTCTTAAATCTTCCAACAGTAGCGAGGTTTATTATATTTGCATTTTTCTTGCAAACGGTCATATAATCGCTGTATTCACCTCGTTTTGTCCGGTGGGGCGCTTGCGCTTCGCAATGGCAGGACGCAGGGGAACCAACAGGGGGTTGGTTTCTTGCACGTTAAATTTAAGGAGGTTTTTTAGGGTTAGACCAAAAGATCCGCAACACGCGGAAAGTACGTAGTAAACGCCACGGCTCAAAAAGGAGGGCTTCGTATTTGAAAGCGCACAAGGTCCTCGGACTGCTCGCCACTGTGTCTGCCATCCTAGTTGCCATCGCAGTGATGGCGTTTGGGAATAGTAGAACTGGCGGAAGCGTCGACGGCAAGGATAAGGTCATCCTTTCCGGCGTTCAACAGAGCGAAAGGTCGATAATTGGCCAAGACATCTCGAAGATCGGTGACAGTCTCGGGATTGCGGCTGTATCGACCGACGCGATCTCTTACGTCGACGAGGCGGGGATTAGCGGTAGTGTACGCATTACGCCGCCCTGCTCTTGTCGCGATTCGGCCGTTCCCGGCGTTTACGGAGGTTTCCTTGATCAATCGGCGACGATTGTTTTAGGTGCAACTTCCGGCGCTCTTGCGCAAACTGACACCGGCGACCTGGTCGTATCCGGGAACAGTGCTGTCCGGCCGGCCACCGAACTTTCCAGCGCCGGCAACGCCAACGATTCGTCTCTGATGAGCGCTACGATAAGCGCGACCGCGAAATTGGTCGACGCCTCCCTGGGCGGACAAGCTCACGCTTTCGGCTCGGCCAGCGGCATCGGCGACGCGACTTTGGCGACGAGCACAGACTCAATGTCTGCGGCGAACACGGCGATCGGGACGACCTCCGGTCTTTCGTCCCAGTCGGCAATCAGCCGCACCCTAAACAGCCTTGAAGACGCTACGCTTGCGCTTCATACCGACATGCTCGAAGGCAGGGCAGTCTGGATTGCGGGCGTAGTAGCTCTGGTTTCGGCGGTTCTTGCCGTCACGGCCCAAGCCGGCGATTCCGCTTCGTTTTCCCGTACACCGGTGCACGCGCTTTACGCCTGACGCTAACGTCAACCGAGCGCCTAGCGCCAACGGGAGAGCCAACGCTAAAAGCGACCTGCTTCGTCGAGCTTTCTTGCTGAAACCAGATCCGAGATCACAAACAACAACGGCAAGGCATTTTCTAGTACGGAGAAATCAAAACAGCACCCGCTGTCCAACCCCCTCTCCGTTTTCTCCGGTTGGCAAGTTATCTTCTCACTTGTTAAGATGAGTTAAGTTTAAATCCCTTGTGAAATTTTTATCCATCATTTTTATTTTTATTGTGGCCGTGACCCTATCAGGTTGTGATAAGGATCAAATTGCCAGGATGCTTAAAATTCCCCGGGAAGTTAATAAAGTTCCCGTAGACGCAGCCAAGGTTGATTTTTCAAATTTAAGTTTAAATCCTAAAAACATTGAAGTTTTTGCTGAAGGATTTAACAAGCCCCACGGTTTAGGCTATTTGGACGGGTTTATTTATCTATCAAGCGAGGGAGAAAAAACGCTTTACAGGGTTAATATCAGAAGCAAGGGCCGGGAAATAATCATAAATAACGTCAATTTTCCCCACGACATGATTATCGATCAGGGGGAAGTTATCACTCCGCTTTTTTACCAAAATCAACTGGTTAACATTAACGAAGGGGAGGTTCGGGAAATCGCCTCCGGTTTTGACGGTCCGAACGGAATTGTTGAGTTTGAAAACGGCTGGCTCGTTTCCGATTATAATTCCGGTTCGATATATAAAGTTGAACAAAACGGAGCCAAAAGTTTGTATGTTGCAGGTTTATCCGGACCGGCAGGGATGGTTGTTGACTTGAAGGGCAACATATATGTTGCCAACTACTTGAGTTCGGCTAAATCGATCGTTAAAATTACAAATCAAAAGAGAGTTGAGACGATTGCAACGCAGCTTGAGAAATCCGAAAGTCTGCTTATCGACTCGAAAGATAATATTCTGATTGGGCACGAAAAAGAAGGGAAGGGGGCAATTTCCAAATTAACGCCCGATGGAAAATTAAGCTTGGTATTGCAAACCCAACTGGAAACGCCAATAGTAGGTCCTATTACTGACGGAGTTTATCTTTATTTTGTTTCAGCTTCGGGAAATGATTCAAAAATCTATCGGGTCAAATTTTAAAAGTCCAGACGCTTCCACTAGTCCGGTTTAAATTATATTTAAACGAAGGAACTAACTTTAAGATTTTCTCCCGAGCATAATAATGCATCCATGAAGATCCTAATAGAACAACGTAAATATTACTTTTTGAGTAATAATTTAATATAACTTTTTCCTCGCCATATTTTGCTTTATACGGATAAAAAATATCATGGTGATGAACCAAAACACCACTTTTTAAATTCGGCAGGATTTTTTTTATGTGATAATTGGCTTCTTTAGCCGTATGGGATGAGTCGATAAAGAGTATGTCGTTTTTCTTAAGTTGTCTAAAGATTTTAAGATCGGCATTTTCCACTTTCCCTTTAATGTGATCAACTTCTGGCAGGTCCCGCTGGGGAGAAGGGTCGATGACGATAACTTTTCCTTTTCGGTTTTTTTTCAGAGCCTTGACGGCTAAATGTGTCGAGTGGCCGGATCCGATTTCGATGATTAAATCAGGCTTATATTTGCGGATTACCGAGTAATAGATCTCAAAATCGACCGATTCAAACTGGCCGTTATAGACAAATCCTAAAGGGAAATTAAACTCATTTTTAAAATTTTTAACAATTAAGCTGAAGTTTTGGAGTGAATTTTGAAAAAGAGCTTCATACTTTGTGTTTTTTGCGGCTTGTAATAACTTGGTCTGTTTGAAGATTTTTCCGCCGGTCATTCTGATTATAAGTGAGTTTTTCAGGTAGCGGATTTGGCTGTAAAAATTTGGAGGAAGTGTTTTTATTAAAAAAGAATTTAGATTCATTTTTGAAAGCGGGCGGTAAGCAGATAGATAACGTGTCTTAATCCGTCTTCGATTACGTTAAGTTTGGACGTTGTTTTTTGCCTTGAGTAGTATTTGATCGGAATCTGGGAAATTTTCAAGTTTTTCCTTTTTGCTTCGATTAACATTTCCGATGCAAACTCCATGCCTTCGGTTTTAAAGCTCATTTTTTTGTAGGCATTTTGGGTAAATGACCTCATTCCGCAATGTCCGTCTTTAAAATTGGTACCAAAAAGCAAATTTAAAAAGCCCGTCAAAAATATGACGCCGAATTTGCGGGCAGATGATAAAGATTGGGGTTGTAAATTTTCAAGGCGGTATCCGGTTACAAAATCAAAGCCGTTTTTAAGGGGACCGATAAACTTTTCAATTTTTGACAGGTCATAAGTATCGTCCGAATCTGCCATTAAAATAAACCTGCCTTTGGCATTTTTAAAACCGGTTTTATAAGCGTTCCCGTAGCCCCGTTTTTTTTCAAAAATTACTTTTGCACCCAATTTTTTGGCGATTTTAGCCGAATTATCCTTTGAACCGTTATCAACTACGATAATTTCAGTTGGAAGTTTAAGTTTTTTAGTTGCAGTTTTGGCTTTTTGAATACAATTTGCGATTGCAGCTTCTTCATTTAGACAGGGCAATATGATGGAAAGAGCGGGTTGCATCTTCAATTTAGTTTTACTTGTAAGATTAACATATTTTTGGTACTATAAGTCGTCATGTCTGATATAAAACCCGCTGAAAACGTCGGCTTTAACAGCCCTACTTACGGTAATGTAAGTTTTGACTTTGCAATTTCCAAAATTTCCGAATTTGTCGATTCAAATTTAGACAGGCAGTTTAGAATTATTGTCGGAGCAGACTCACAGCTAAATAATATTAAAAAGTCAGCCGATTTTGTAGTAGCAATAATTATTCACCGTGTCGGCAACGGAGGAATTTACTTCTGGAAGAGAATGAATCGTCTCGGACCATACGCGCTAAAGCAAAGAATGATTGAAGAGGCCTTACTTTCTCTGGAAACGGCTTACGATGTACTCCAGGCACTAGGGAGGCGGGACGGGCTATTGGAAATGATGGAGATTCACGTGGACGTCGGCCAGAAAGGTCCGACCCGCGAGGTAATTTCCGAAGTCGTCGGCATGGTTCGCGGCAACGGATTCAACGTTAAGATTAAACCGGACGCTTACGCCGCTTCAAAAGTGGCTGATCGGCATACATAGGATTCAATCACTACAGTTTTCTCTCAACAAAAAACCGCTCGATCAGTCAAATTTAAGACAATGCTTTTTATTCGGATCTCGCTTAAGACTCCGTCAGCACCAAACATTTTACGCAATTTTAATGTTTTGATTTAAGCTGACTCCGTCATATTTTTTGTTGTTTCGAAAACTTTCGTTTTTAAATTAACCAGATAATTGACAACTTGATTGATTTCTATTAAACTTCCACTAATTTGATGGTAGTTAGGCTGCCAGGCTGGTTGGTGATTAGGTTTTAAATCCCTCTAACCCAAATGCCTAATAACCTAACAGCCTAATAACCCAACTAATGTTTCGTTTATCTTCCAAAGCTGATTACGGCTTAATATTTTTATCAAATTTAGTCCCTCGCGATGCTCGGGATAAACCAAAATCTGATAGTAATAGACCTGTTTCTGTCTCGTCAATCGCAAAAAAATATAAAATTCCGGCCAAATTTCTATCCCAAATCGCGCTCGATTTAAAAAAAGCAGGAATAATCTCTGCCAAAGAAGGCGTTTCAGGAGGCTACCGGTTAATCAAAAAACCGGCTCAAATAAAGTTAACGGATGTATTGAAAGTTTTGGACGGGGATTTGGTAGTCGGAAGGTGCATGGAAGACGATCACGAATGCGTTTGCGGAGCGGGAGATATGTTTAAGGATATGAAGGAAAGCATGGAAAAAGTAATCGGCAAAAAAACGGTAGCCGATTTAGTCTGGAGTTAACAATTATGAAACCTGAATTTGAAAAGGATTTTAATCAAGATCACTATGAAAGAAGTAATCAGAATGTAATAAGAGAATGGAGAATTTATGATGAGAACGGGGAAGAGTTTGCCCATAGGATTGAATATCAAGAATACACAGACCTCTTGAATACTTGTGAAACTGGCGATTCAAAACCAAATACAAAAGCCGAATAAAAAATGCGTACCATAGTTCTCGATTTAGAAACCAAAAAGTTATTTGAGGAAGTTGAAAAAGGCGATCGCAAAGCCCTTGGAGTATCGTGTGTTGGGATATGGGATTCTCAACTTCGCTCCTTCTCTGCCAAAGGGGTTACGAAGAGCAAGCAAGACTCAGGTGGGCAAGCGTACAATGATGGTTTTCGGGCGTTTATGGAAGATGAATTATATGAACTTTGGCCGATTTTAAACAGCGCTGATTTAATAGTCGGTTTTAACATTAACGGCTTTGACATGCCGGTTCTTTCACCTTATTACATCGGTAAAATAGAAAACCTGCCGACTTTGGATTTACTGGATATGGTCAAAGAGGCGCTAGGGTTTCGCTTAAAGCTTGATCACTTGGCGCGGGCGACTTTGGGTTACGGCAAAAACGGCAACGGGCTTGATGCCTGCCGGTTTTACAAAGAAGGCAAATTGGAAGAGTTGAAAAAATACTGCTTAAACGACGTAGCCGTCACGCGTGATTTGTATCTATTTGCCAAAGAAAAGGGTATCTTAAAATACCCGGACTTGGGTGATACTGTTAAGGAGTTTAAGGTCGAAATTGACAAATTTATGCCCCAAAAAGCCGATTTGGTCCAGGTCGGATTGGGGTTTTAAAGGATAGTAAAATATGGCCGAAGCAGATAATCAAGGAAACATTAGCCGACAAATTGAGGAAATTTTAAATAAGGCTGAAATAACAGGGAAGACACTTTTTAATCAAGAAAATTCAAATAAATATATCGCAATCAGAATGGTTCACTCTGATGATCAAACAAGATTTGCTCAAACTTTAATTGGGATATCTGATTCTGCCGAGGAAATATATCAACTTATTTTGAACGAAGGTAAAGAAAGAGGAGGAGAATATTATATTTTTTTTCCTAAATGTGATAATTCTCCAGGCAGACACGGTCGGTTGATCAGATTAGCTAGCGGTGAATTTACTTCTTGGAGACCAGGAGATAGTGAGGACCCATTTTTAATATGAACCGTTGGTTACTTGTTACCCATCCTAAAAATTTTGAGATTATGAAGGCTAAAAACATTGCGGCGATGAAGGCCAAGCGCAAAAGTTTCGCTGATAAAGTTGAGGTTGGAGACAAGGTGGCTTTTTACTTGACCAAAATCGGCAAATTTGGAGGGATTGCTGAATTTACCAGTAAGGTTAAGGAAGATAAAACCAAGATTTTTGAAGAAGAAAAACCGGGACCCTCCTTTGCCAAGGCTTCGGAGGGCAAGGAAACCCATCCTTGGCGGTTTGATGTTAAGTTTGAAGTTGCTTTGGATGAGAAGAGCTATGTGCCTGCCGAAAATTTTAAAAATAAGCTTGAATACTTAAAAAAGTGGCCGAAAAAATACTGGAAGTTAGGTTTTCAGGGAAACGTTCACGAAATAACAAAGAAAGATTACCAAACTTTGCTTAGGGAACTAGTTTAAAAACATAAAAATGAACGAAAGGTTAAGTAAATTTGCAATGGGTGTTGCGGATCGGTTGAGAGATCAGTCTAAATCCGGAGGGGATTTATCTTTTTCGGAGAAACAAGAAGTGTTGGTTGAAATTCAGTTTGTCAGGGGTAAAGTAGAAGAGAAAGCTCGTCCGAGACATCTTAGAGATATTGTTACTCCCGAAATCAGATTTGAAACCCGTCAAATTGGTAATATGTTAGGTTTGGTGGTGGGCAAAGAAATCTCCTGGTTGGGACTGAGGCGAATTTTTGACAAAGATTTTAATAAATTCAAGGATTTTGTATTCGAGTCTTTTTTTAACACTAATCCAAAATTGAAATGGAATAAGTTTTGCGTTTCAAGAACCGCAGAAAGTCGTTTTGAGCAGGATGATAAGTTAATCTATTTCGAACTTAAAGACGGAGAAAAAAAGAACCCGAGAGTGATTTTCCTCGGCATTGGCAAGCCTCTAGGCGACGTTCAGGTCTATTGCGGATACGCCGCAGAAAGTTTGGGATATGAATTTTTGGGACTTGGCAAGGAAAAGCGAAGGAAATTTGATGCTGAAAATCGCTAATTTAAAAGCAGACGTTGACGGAAAAGAAATCTTAAAAGGCGTAGACCTTAAAGTAGATCGTGGCGAAATTCACGTTTTGATGGGGCCAAACGGAAGCGGGAAATCGACTTTGGCGCAGGTAATTGCCGGAGCACCACAGTTCAAAGTTCAAAGTTCAAAGTTCAAATTTGAAAATAAAGATTTAACGAAGTTAACGCCGGATAAGCGGGCGAGGTTGGGGATCTTTTTAGGATTTCAGCATCCGATCGAAATACCCGGGGTAACGGTCTTTAATTTCTTAAGAAGAGCCAGAGGGATAAAGAGTCAGAGGGACAAAGTCTTAAAAAAATCTAATGGCGGACAGCGAATGGCAAATGGCATTTCCAATTTGCATCAAGAGCTTAAAGAACACCTTCATTCATTAAAATTAGATGAAAGTTTTTTAAAACGTTCCGTCAATGAAGGTTTTAGCGGAGGAGAGAAGAAGCGCAACGAGATTTTGCAAATGCTTGCTTTAAAGCCAAAACTGGTAATTTTGGATGAGATCGATTCAGGTTTGGACGTTGACGGATTGAAGCTTGTAGCCAGTGCAATTAAACGATTTACGATTAACAATCCACGATCATCAATTTTATTAATTACCCACTATGCCCGGATTCTAAAATATTTAAAAGCTGATTTTGTCCATATCATCGTAGACGGCAAGATCATAAAGACCGGTACGAAAGCCTTGGCAAACAAGATTGAGGAGAAAGGATACTCAAAGTTGTTAATGGTTGATAGTTAATTGTTAATGATTTGAAAAGAGATTGAAATGACTGAAAGAAAGGTATCGGGTTTTTACCTCGATCCAGTACAGAAACAAATTCTCGATATGTTATCCGTTCTAAATGACACGCCAATGTCGACAATCGTCGGAGACGCGATTAATAAATTTATAGAAACAGAATTGACCAGTGATGAAATAACAGCAATTAAGGAGGATACTGATCTTTTAGCTGTTATGACAGTAATCCAGTTGAGAAGAGGAAAAGAGCTGGATAAAACAGTTGGTGGGGTTTTTATGCGTTTACATGGAAAGACACTAGGCGAATTGTTCAATGAAGCACAAGAAGGGAGAAATACTCATATTTAAATTTTTAATTTTCAATGAATTCCTGCCTGCCGGCAGGCGGGTTCAATTTCTCAATTTTAAAAATGTCAATGTGAGAAGGTGAATCTATCTAGTCTGTCATCCTGAGCGAAGCGAAGGATCTAAGCTAAGATTCTTCATTACGTTCAGAATGATAGAACGATGAACAATACACAATGAACGATATACAAATTGCATCGAATTACAAGTATGGTTTTAAAAAACCCGAAAACTACGTTTTTAAATCTCGGCGTGGTTTAGATAAATCTGTGGTCGAGCAGATTTCGGCTATGAAGAACGAGCCGGAGTGGATGAGGGAATTTCGGATTCGCTCGTTAGCCATTTTTGAATCCAAAAAGATGCCTACTTGGGGAGCAGATCTTTCAACAATTGACTTCAACAACATTTTTTACTACATAAAACCGACCGATTCGCAAAAAACTGACTGGAAAGATTTGCCAAAAGAAATTAAGGATACTTATGATGCAATCGGCATTCCGGAAGCTGAAAGAAAGTTTTTGGCAGGAGTGACTGCTCAATATGAATCGGAATCGGTTTATCACTCTTTTCAGAAACAGTGGGAAGACCGCGGCGTGATCTTCACAGACATGGATACGGGTTTGCGCAAATACCCTGAATTAGTAAAAGAATACTTTGGCAAATCGATTCCGCCGGCAGATAATAAATTCGCCGCTCTAAACTCTGCTGTTTGGTCCGGAGGCTCCTTTATTTACGTTCCTAAAGGAGTTTCGGTTGATATACCCTTGCAGGCCTACTTTCGGATTAACGCGGCCAATATGGGGCAATTTGAAAGGACTTTAATTATCGTGGACGAAGGCGCGTTTGTTCATTATGTTGAAGGTTGTCTTCCTGCTGGTGAGCAAATTAGCCTCGGTGATAAATGGGTGAACATTGAAAGCGTTAAACCGAGCGATCAAGTGATCACAGAAAATGGAAAATCTGGCAAAGTCAAAGCTGTCATGACCAGAAATTATCAGGGTAAATTGGTTAAGATTACCCCAATTTCTCCTTACAATGCCTTTAGACTGACGACAGAACATCCGGTTTTATGTGTTAAGCGGGAATGTGTTTTAACTAAAAGAAAGCCAAGAAATGGCTGGCTTTTGGAAACAGATACAACAAAGTTGATCAATGCTAAGCCTAAATATGTTCCATCAGGAGAGTTGCAAGTTGGAGATTTTCTGATATTCCCAAAAATTAAATCGAACATTGCAAGTCAATTATCTGATGAGGAGTTGGAACTACTCGGATGGTATTTGGCAGAAGGATCAACTTACATACATAACAAATTAAAAATAGCAGTAGTTTCTTTTTCTTTGGCATCTTATGAAACCAAAAGGTTGGATAGAGTCGAAGAGTTGATTCGAATGATTACCAGTAAAAATGTCTACCGAATTGCAGATAAACATAAAAAAGGCGTATCGCTGGTGGTTTATTCTAAAGAACTTAGGGAATTATGTCTTAAGCATTGTGGCAAAGGCGCAAAAGGCAAAATATTAAGCCCTGAAATAATGAATTTGTCTTGGGACAAAGTGAAGATTTTAATCGATAGTTATTATCAAGGTGATGGCAATATTTATCTAAGGAGCGGTAAAGAGATGATTAGAGCTTCAACTGCTTCTGAACATTTGGCGCGGCAGATTCAAGAACTTTTAGCCAGAGGCGGTTATTACGCCAGTATTCAAATTAGAAAGGGCGGAGATGATCTAATTCTGGGAAGAAGGATTACTCGGAGTGATCAATATATTCTTTATTATTCTCCGGTTAAGGTTTGGAGTGAGGTTAGAGCAACGAAAGAATACTTTTTAGTGCCCATTAAGAAGATTGAGTTTTTGGATTATGATGGGCCGGTATTTAATTTAGATGTGCAGTCACCCAATTCATATTTGGTCAGAGGTTTTGCTGTTCACAATTGTACAGCTCCAGTTTACTCAACTGATTCACTCCACGCCGCAGTGGTTGAAATCTTTGTCAAAAAAGGCGCAAGGTGCCGCTATACGACGATTCAAAACTGGTCGAATAACGTTTATAACCTGGTGACAAAACGGGCTTTTGTTGAAGAAGACGGGACGATGGAGTGGGTTGACGGCAATTTGGGTTGTTTAACTGAAAATGCTCGTCTTTATACGAATCCTAGAGGTTCAGTCAGTATCAAAGATTTGAAAGCTGGAGATTTTATTTATACCGCTGACTTGAATCTTCTTAAAGCAATCAAAAGTAAAGTGAATGCAGTTGTTGATCAGGGGATAAAGCCTGTATTTAAAGTAGTTACAACTAACTATAGGGAAATAGAAGCCACTGCAAATCACCCGTTTTTAATTCTTAGGAAAGTTTCAAACATTGGTCTTCAAAATCTGCGTTGGGAAAAACTTGAAAATTTGAGGGCAGGAGACTGGATTGGTATGGTTAATGAATTACCTGATGATGGTAAATCTCATCCCATAAATTTTGATTTTAATACAAAACTTCTAAAGTACAAGCCGAATGTGCCTGTTGAGACAACAGATAATTTGATGTGGATTCTTGGACTGTATCTTGGGGACGGTTGTATGGATCGCTCTAAGTCTGGAGTAGCTCGTCGTATTTACTTTGTGGTTCCACCTTCCGATAGGGCTAGAAAAAAGCTTGAGAAACTGCTAATTAAAGTTTTCAGGATTCATGGTAGGCCTAAGGGGATTTCTCTTACTGTTAACTCAACGCTTTTAGCGAATTTATTTTTAAATTTGGGTTTTAGCGGTTTAGCAAAAACTAAACGAATACCAAATTGGATCTTTGGCTTGCCTAGAAGCCAGAAGCTAGCTTTTATTGAAGGTTATTTTGATGCAGATGGTTATTTGAGAAAGGCGATGAAAAAGGATGGAAATCAATATGGGCAAATAGTATTTGCAAGTGCGAATAAACAATTACTTGAAGATTTAAAGCTTTTAATGATCACTGTCGGAATCGATCCTTTAAAAATCTCTACTTACGTTAAGGAGAGAAAGCTCTACAAGGATCGATTGATTGAATATACTTCGCATTATTTATCTATGAATATTCGTGGCAATTTAGAGAGAATTCGAGATAAAAAAGAATTTGACCCGACTTTAAGATTTACAAGAATTCGTTCAATTGAGCCAATTGGAAAACAAAGAGTTTATGATATCGAGGTCGATAAAACGGCGAATTTTATAGCTAATGGTATTGTTGTTCATAATAGTAAGATCACAATGAAATACCCCAGTTGTTATTTAGTTGGCCGGGGAGCACGGGGCGAAATTTTGTCGCTGGCGCTCGCTAACTTGGGCCAGCATCAGGATGCCGGAGGAAAATTAGTTTTTATGGCACCCGATACTTCCGGTGAAATCATCTCAAAATCAGTATCTTTGGGCGGCGGTCGCACTTCTTACCGTGGACTGGTAAGAGTTTCACACAACGCCGAAAGGGTAAAGTGTAACGTTAGATGCGACGCATTACTTTTAGATGAAGTTTCCCGAAGTGACACTTACCCGACGATGCAGGTTGACGAGGATAATGTCCGGATAAGCCACGAAGCGAGCGTTTCCAAAATCGATGCCGACCAGCTTTTCTACCTGATGAGCCGCGGTTTGTCCGAAAATGTGGCAACTTCGTTAATTGTCAATGGTTTCATCGAGCCGATTGTTAAAGAATTGCCCTTGGAGTATGCAGTGGAACTGAACAGGTTGATTCAGCTAAATATGGAAGGGAGTGTAGGTTAATTTTATGTTTGTGTTGTTTCTTTTTTTATTACCAATTTTGGCTTTTGGCTTGCTATTCCTGTTAATAAAGACAGTGATCAAGTTTGTTACTAATAGAAGTGGAGGTAATATTTACATCTTTCTTGCTTCTATATCTATTTATTTTTTGATTGGTTATCTGATTTATCTTTTTCAAGGTGTTTTACTTCCAAGCGGGAACCGTGTATTAGTACCTGAAGTTTCAATTTTTTTGTGGCCGGTTATGTTTCCAGTTACTTTCTTCTGGAGAGGGTAGTAGAAGTCAAAATGCAGAGATTAAAATTACAATTCAAAATTAAAAAATTGAGAGGTCTTCTTGCCTGGAAGGAGCGGTGGGATGAGCGAATTTGAAAGCAAAAGTGCAAATGATTTATTTGGAGCAGACGCAGTGGATTTTGTAGGTGCAGATTACATACAAAGGTTTTTTAAAGTGGCCGACGATTTGAAACAGTTAATGCAAAATTTTCAAAATAATGACTTGGAAATAAGAGTAGCACCCTGGGACGATGGGTCAGGTATTGGGATTTTAATCAAGAAAGATGATCCCGGTTACGTAGTTTTTCATAACTTTAACTTAGATCAAAAAGGGATTTGGGTTTCAGACGATCAAATTCAAAAGTATAAGGAGTTAATGGGTGTACGGGAAGGAACGGATGGATGATTGAGGTCACAAAAAACGCCAGCGCGAAAGAATTATTCGGAAGGATGAGTTTGTTCTACGAACAAAAAAGTGCAGGTCGTTTTGTTGGTATTAGCGAGGATTTTGAGAGCTTGAGGCAAAAAACAGAACTTTTGGGATTGGAAATCTCAAAACTTAAAGTTGCTGATTTGGAGACGGTTTTATTGATTCAAAGACCGGGTGCCAAAATCGGGGAACAGGAACTTGTCGTGCACAATCTAAATGACGGAACTTTATGGCTGGAAGAAAATCAGCAGGATTCGTATTGGAAGTTGATTGCAAATTAATAGATTGAATTAAAGCTGAAAAAAATGCACGAATTAGAGCGTAAAAGAAAGATGATAAATGAATCAGAAAGTAATATTTGGTTTAAACCGGAATTACCTCCTAACGCTAAAATATTAGAACTTTCTTTTGATGAAATCGAGATATTGGCAAAAGAAAAAGGAGTTCATATTGAAACGATGGGATTTGGATGGATAAGATGGCAGCACTTAACAGGACTTGGGGATTACGGAGCTTCTCATGCGAGAGTTGGTGCATTAAAATTAGCCAATGGTTCCGAACGGGTATTTACTTTCGAGAGCGAGCTTGAAAATTTAAATAATTTACTATTGATGGAAAACCAAATGCCGGTATGGAAGAACAAATGATTACGATTGGAAAAAATCAAACTAAATTAATACCGATAAACCTAATTGAAAATCAAAAGCTTGAGGTCGTTTTGGCGGGGGAGAATGCCAGCGTTGAAGTTGTCGGATTGGTATTGGGCAAGGAAAGGGAACAAAAGTCTTTAGAAACGTTTATTACTCACGCGGCGCCGAATACAAAGTCGAATATCCAGGTTAAGGGGGTTTTAAAGGACTTTTCCAAGTTTGATTTTCGCGGCAACGTCAAAATCGAAAAAGGTGCCAAAGGTTCGGATGCTTACCTAAGAAGCGACGTTTTACTTTTTGACGAAGCTCAAATGGGAGATGATACTCCTGCTTTGGAAATTTTAGAGCCGGACGTTAAAGCCGGCCACGCTGCAACAATCGGCAAGGTCGATGAAGGGATGATTTTTTACTTGATGAGCCGGGGTCTGTCGCGAAAACAAGCCGAGAAGCTATTGGTGGATGGATTTATTGGTCCGACGATAGAAAAGATCAAGGAGAGTGAAGATGGACATAGCCAAAATTAGAAAAGACTTTCCGATCTTAAAAAGAAAGATAAACGGCAAAAGGCTGGTTTATCTTGATAATGCGGCAACGAGTCAAAAACCTATTCAGGTGATCAATGCAATTTCCAATTATTACAAAAACTACAATTCCAACGTTCATAGGGGAATTCACAGTCTGGCGATGGAAGCAACCCAAAGCTACGACGGAACCCGGGCCAAAATCGCCAAGTTTATAGGTGTAAAAGATCCTAAAGAAATTATTTTTGTCAGAAATACAGACGAAGCGATTAATTTAGTGGCAAGGTCGTTAGGTAATAGGGTGATAAGGAAAGGGGACGAAATCTTAGTTACGATTATGGAGCATCATGCTAATTTTGTCCCTTGGCAGCAATTGGCCAAAGAAAAAGGGGCAAAGTTAAAAATCGCACCAATTAACAAAGAAGGCGAGATTGATATTGTCGAGTTCAAAAAGCTATTATCAAAAAAAACTAAATTTGTTGCTTTTACTCACGTTTCGAATGTGCTGGGAACCGTAAACGACGTAAAGCGACTATCGACCATAGTCCATCGACAATCGTCGGATGCTAAAGTGCTAGTCGATGGTGCACAAGCCGTGCCTCATTTGCCGTTTGATATTTCCAAAATCGGCTGCGACTTTTACGCCTTTTCGGCTCACAAGATGCTCGGGCCTTCAGGAATCGGAGTTTTGTGGGGTAAAAGAGAGTTGCTGGAAGTTATGGAGCCTTATCAATTAGGCGGAGACATGATCTCAAAAGTTGAGATTAAAAAGTCGACCTGGGCAGAAATTCCTTACAAGTTTGAGGCCGGAACTCCCAATATTGAAGGAGTAATCGGTTTTTCGGCTGCAATTGATTACTTGAATAAAATCGGAATGACAAACGTTAGAAAGCACGAGATTGAACTTGCTAAATACGCTTTTGGCAAGTTATCCAAAATTCCAAATCTGAGAATTTTGGGACCAAAAGACCCCAATAAAAGGTGCGGAGTGATCGCATTTGTATTAAATGTAGGTTTAAACGGGACCTTAAGGGCAATTCCTCCTCACGATGTGGCAAGTATCATGGACTCTTTGGGAATAGAGATAAGATCGGGCTATAATTGTGTTCAACCTTTGATGGATAGCTTATCTATTGGCCCAATTGCCAGAGCCAGTTTTTATATTTACAACACCGAAGAGGAAATTGATAAGTTTGCTGATGGATTAAAGAAAGTAAGGGAGATATTTCAATTTAACTCAAAAGTTAAAAGTCAAAACTCAAAAACGCAACTTAAAAGTCAAAAGTTTAATAATTTTAAATTTTAACTTGTATTTTTGACTTTTGAATTTATATTTTTAAATTTAACGATGGATTTCTACCGTGAGCAAATACTCGATCACTGGCAAAACCCGCAAAACTTTGGCAAGCTTGCCAAGGCAGATTTAGTCGTGGAACAGATCAATCCTTTGTGTGGAGATGAGGTGACGTTCTATTTTAAGTTTCAAAGAGTCAAAGGGTCAAAGAGTCAAAGTAAAATTAGTGACGTTTCTTTTATCGGCCGAGGTTGTGCAATTTCGATTGCTTCTGCGTCAATATTGTCTGAAGTGATAAAGGGGAAAAGAGTCAAAGAGTTAGAGAGGATTACTGGTGAGAAAGTGCTGGACCTAATCGGCGGGCCGGTGGCTCCGGCACGTTTAAAGTGCGCTTTTTTGCCGTTTGAGGTCATTAAGAAATTGACCTTGCCTGCTCTCACGAGTCGTATGACCGGCAGGCAGGGAATTGATAATTAAGTGTTTAGAACTTAAAATAAGATTGTTATGGCTGTCGAGCAAAAAATTGAACAAAAAGAAGTACAACCCAGAGGAGTTTTTTGGGTAGGGAATAAGGTTAGTGACGTCGAGGTAACTTCGGAGGCCTTTTATAAACAACACGGTAGAGTCGGAGATATTGTTCGATTGTATCTTGAAAATAAAGGAAATATTAATAAAACCGTAAATGAGTTGAACGAAGATTTGGAGATCGACCTGAAACCCTTTGCTATATCTGCAGATGAGATACTTAAATTAGTTGATTGGGCTTCCAGAAATCCAATTACGACCAAAACAATAATTAGGCTTTGACTTAATTTGCTATTATAAAACTATGCAGGATGATCAGACAAATCAGCCAAGCGGTCAGAGCGGAAATGCTTCAGCTCCAGCGTCCGGAGGAGCAACACAGGAAGGTTCGATTTCCAAGGGTGAGGGTAATAAATTTTTAGTCGAGGTTGATCAAAATATCTGCATTGGTGCTGCTTCATGCGTAGCATTGGCCTCAAAAGTGTTCCAGCTAAATTCGGAAAATAAGGCTTATGTGGTTGATCCCAAGGGTGATTCTGATGAGGAAATCATCCAGGCTGCCAAATCCTGTCCGACTAACGCCATAAAGCTGGTTAATAAAGAGACAGGCAAGATCGAATACCCGTAAGAGTAAAATGTATCACAGGTATCAAGAGTATCACGGGTATCGTGGGCTTTTTGTGATCATCTGAAGGAACTGGATCACTATTAATAAGCTTTCAAATTATTCGTATGCCTCTGGAATTTCTTGGTCGGAGATGACGATGTGTTCATATTTATCTTTATCATAAGACCCCATGCCAAAACCAAAGTTTTTACCTCTTTTTAATGCCGCTTTTTCCACGGCAACTAATAATATATTTCTTACAAGACAGTATTGCCAGTAAGGATTAGAAGTGGCTTTAGAAATTAATTCTTCCGCAGTCTTTACGCCTTCAATGTATTCAGTTTCGTCTAGAGGTTCCATGGCTTCTAAAAAATTTGACGAAACTTTAACTTGGAGTGGTTTTTGGACTAATTTTTGATTAAGAGCTTTTTCGTGAATGTTTTTTGTAGTTCTTACAAGGATTAGTAATCTGGTATTTAAATTGGGATAAAACTCTTCAATTTGGGAGAGAATCTTAGGTGCATCCTCGTATGCATACGGAACCCTCCTTCTTTCATCATTCATAAGAGGAATTCTACTCATAATTTTACACCTGTCAAGTGTGTTTAATTGCCCAATTACCCAGAAACCTGATAACCTAGATACGATGACTTCCTATGACTATTTTATTCTTGGTGCCGGAATTGCCGGCACGCGCGCTGCCGAAGCAATCCGCAACAATAACCCCAAATCTTCGATTGCCATTTTTACCGATGAAAAATACCCGCTATATTCCAGAATCCTGTTACCCCAATATCTAAGAAACCAAATCCCCAGAGAAAAATTATTTTTGCGCAAGCTTGAGGATTATCAAAGTAAAAACATCGGGCTTTTTTTTGGTAAAACTGCTTCAAAAGTTGATGATAAGGCAAGAAAGGTTATTTTTACCGACCAGACCGAAGTTGAATTTAAAAAGTTGTTAATTGCAACAGGCGGAAGTCTGAATAAGTGGCAGGTAAAAGGAAGCGAAACGGAAAATGTTTTGATGTTTCGAACAATTGATGATGCCGACAAGATAAAAAAAGTGATGAGCCAAAGCCAAAACGGAGTTGTAGTCGGCGGGGGATTTATCGGGATTGAACTTTCCGAAAGTTTCGTTATTAACAAAATTAAAACGACTTTTTTAATCAGAGAACCCTGGTTTTGGGAAATGTTTTTGGACAAAGAATCAGGGGAATTGATTCAGGATATTTTGAGCAAAAACGGCGTTGAAATTTCAACAAATGAAGAAGTGGTTGAGGTATTGGGCAAGAACGGTAAGGTGTCGGGCGTAAAAACCAATAAAGGACGGGAATTTCCAGCTGATATCATTGGCGTCGGAATTGGAATTTCCCCGGATATGAATATGTTAACCGGCAGCGGTATTGAAATAAACAGGGGAATTGTCGTTAACGAATACTTGGAAACTACCACTCCCGGCATTTTTGCCGCCGGAGACATCGCCGAATTCCACGACGTTATTTTTAACAGGCATCACCAGCTTGGAAATTGGGCCAATGCTTCAACACAAGGTAACGTTGTCGGTGCAAACATGAGCGGACAAAAGACGATTTTTCAAACCGTTTCTGCTTATACGATTACACTTTTTAGCAATACATTTACGATGATTGGAGAAACCGATCCAAAACAAGCTGAAAAAATCATCATCCGCGGATCAAGTAAGGATCGAAAACTGGGGCGAATTTTTCTTTCACAAAACAAAATTATCGGTGCGACTTTGATTAATTTAGCTTTCGAGCAAAGTATTTTAACCAGCCTGATTAGGGAGAAAAAGGAAATTGGCGAGCCGGAGAAATTGGCGGATTTGGAATTTGAATTAAAGAACCTGCAATAAGACAAAAATACATGGATAATACTACTTATGATGTGATTATTATCGGAGCAGGGCCGGCCGGAATGACGGCCGCGATTTATACAACGAGAAAGGGATTACAAACTCTAATTATCGGTAAGGATTTGGGGGGTCAGGTGGCAAAATCCGGCGAGATCGATAATTATTTAGGGTTTGGAATGTCAAGCGGAGTAGAGGTTACTTCAAAATTTGTTGAGCACGTCAACGAGTATGAGAATTTGGAGCACAAAGACCAAATTTGGGTTAAAGATTTGGTTGAGAAAGAGGATGGTTTTACGGTTAAAACCGACCAAGGTGATTTTGAAGCTAAGACAATCATCATTGCCACCGGCAGAGTTCCCCGGTTACTGGGTGTACCCGGTGAGAATGAATATAAAAATAAAGGAGTAACATATTGCGAGGTTTGCGATGCACCGCTTTTTAGGGGAAAGCTCACCGCCGTTATAGGAGGCGGCAACTCGGGTTTGGAAGCAACGCTGTCATTATCGGCTCTTTGTCCAAAAGTATATCTTCTTAACTTAACCGGCGATTTAACCGGAGACGTAATTTTGAAAAATAAAGTTCAGAACAAAAACAATATCGAAGTAATCAATAACGCCAGGACGATCAAAATTGAAGGGGATAAGTTTGTTAAAAGTCTGACATACGAGGATTTGGCAACCAAAGAAGAAAAAAAGATCGAAGTTGAAGGCGTATTCATCGAAGTCGGCTACATTCCGTCGAGTGAATTTGACCGATTGACTAAAAAAGATTTGGATAACCGAATTGAAATTGATATTAATTGCAAAACCAGCGTTTCCGGGATTTTCGCCTGCGGAGACGTAACTAATATTCGCGATAACCAAATAGTTATAGCCGCCGGCGAAGGCGCAAAAGCTGCCCTGTCTGCCTATCAATATTTGACCCAATTGCATTAATTCTTGCCCAATTGAATGGTTGAGTGTAGAATTCAGTTTGGTGGATTACGCTTCAAAATCACTCCAAATTCACAAAAAATTAAAAGGGAAAATCGGCCTTTTGGTTAAAGTTCCTCTTCGTGATAAATTTGATCTTTCGATTGCCTATACTCCCGGCGTAGCCGCGGTCTCTTCCGCAGTTGCTAAAGACCCCACTAAAGCGTACGAGTTTACTATAAAAGCCAATTCAGTCGCGGTAGTATCAGATGGCTCGGCGGTACTTGGGCTTGGCAATATCGGGCCTTTAGGGGCTTTGCCGGTGATGGAAGGCAAGTCGCTCCTGTTTAAATCATTAGGCAACATCGATTCTTTCCCCATAGTACTTGATGTTCACGAAACTGATGAAATTGTGAAAGTAGTTAGAGCAATTGCACCGACTTACGGGGGAATCAATTTGGAGGACATTGCGGCTCCAAAGTGCTTTGAAGTCGAGGCAAAATTACAGGATATTGGCATTCCGGTCTTTCACGATGACCAGCACGGCACGGCAATTGTCGTTGCCGCGGCTCTGATTAATGCCTTAAAGGCGGTTGGTAAAAAGATAGAGGAAATTAGAATTGTAATAAGCGGGGCCGGAGCAGCCGGAAATGCTGTTGCCAAAATTTTAATTAAGTTAGGGGTTGGTGATTTAATTTTAATTGACTCAAATGGGGCAATTTATCAAGGCAGGGGAAACTTGGATCCTTACAAAGTAGAACTGGCTGCGAAAACAAATCATCAGAAAAAAAAAGGAAATTTGGCAGAGGTAATTGCCGGTGCTGACGTTTTTATCGGTGTTTCAGCTCCGGGAGTCCTGAAAGAAGAAGATGTTGCCAAGATGGCAAAAAGAGCGATTGTTTTTGCAATGGCCAACCCGATTCCGGAGATTATGCCTGATCTTGCCCTAAAAGGGGGTGCGGAGTTAGTTGCAACCGGACGAAGCGATTTTCCTAATCAAATAAATAACGTTTTAGTCTTCCCCGGGGTATTTCGCGGTGCACTGGATTCCCGGGCCAAAAGAATAACCGAGGAAATGAAACTGGCCACAGTTTATGCTTTGGCTGGTTTGGTTAAAAAACCGTCAAGGAATAATATTTTACCTTATGCTCTGGATAAAAAGGTCGTGCCTACTATCGCGAATGCGGTAGCCAAAGCTTACAAACAATGATTGATTATAACGACTTGGGTCCGGAAAAATTAATCGAAATTTATGATCCCAAATTGGATTTGCACGGATATGTGGTCGTGGATAACACCAAATTAGGTCCCGCTAAAGGCGGATTGAGAATGACTTCAACCGTTTCTCTTGATGAAGTAGCAGGTCTTGCGAGGGCTATGACGTATAAATGCGCAATTGCCGAACTTCCTTTTGGAGGGGGCAAATCAGGAATCAAAGCTGACTTGAAAAGTATAACCAAAGAAGAAAAATTGGAACTTGTTAAAGCTTTTT
>DATCJB010000002.1:0-13290 GCA_036507455.1 Patescibacteria group bacterium
AGGATTGGTGGATAAAGGAAATCGTCAATCTTTCGATAAACTCAAGACTATAGCCAGTGCCAGCTTCATCTAAACACAGATAAACAATTTGACTCTGATTAATTGATTTGCTAGTATTCACTGTTATGGTCGAACAACAAATAGATAATCATTTAGCTGATTTTGAACATATTACTGGTCTCCACTCGGTAAGAGGATCAATCAATCTGGGCGGATTAGGATTCATTATTTTCACTGTAGACAATCCTAGAGAAATAGACTTAGGTATGTTGTCTGAAATTCAGGAAAGCACCTTGGGTAACCCAGTAATACGAAGATATCTGGATGAACATCCTGAAGAAATTACAGAGCAAGAATCTGTAATAAGAAAACTAACTCAGCAAATACCATTGCCCCGAGTTAATTCTTAATTCATTTTATATTATTAAGCTATAAATAAAACCCGTTCTGGTAAAAAGTTCCAACATAGTCCAAAAGTGCCGGCTCTAATTCGAGGCTAATTTAATAAACTTGGTTATGGGTACCAATATCAAGCAAAATTATCTGTTCCTCGGAAATTTTCATATAAACAATTCGAATGTCTCCCGTTATGGAAAATGCTCGTAGATTATTCTTACTTCCTTTTAACTGGTGATCCCTTAAAATAAGCTGATCAGAATCTTCTTGAAAAAGACTAATCCTTTGGGCAGTTTTAAGAACTAGTTTTGGGTTGCTGGAAATTCACTTTTTGTATGACTTCTTAAAATTAGGATGGAGTTCGATCTTCACTTTTCAAGATGTTTCATCAAAGAGCTAACATCTGTAAAGGTTTTGGTCTTTACCTTGCCTTTTTCTATATCCTGGGTCATTTTGTCATAGCGTTTAATAGCCCGCTCTGAAAGTTGTACGCTTTCCTCAAAAGTAACCCCAATGCTTTTTTTGGCAAGCTTATTTAGAAATACCCTTACAACTTCTTGCAGTGAGGAGAAGCCCTGAGCTTGTGCCGCTTGTTCTGCTTCATTTTTTAGCTGTTGATTTATAGGAATCTGCAATACAGTTTTTTGCATATGTGATAATTATAATGTTTTCATAATAATAATGCAAGCGCTAGTTATAAGAAGATATGCAAAAATTGGCTGAAACTTGCATAATAGGTTCCCATATAGTCCACCAGTGCCAGCTAGCAATTTGACTATTTTGAGGCTGGTGATAAAATTGCTTTATGTCTCCAGATATCTCTAATAGTGATCAGAAACGGATTCCTATAGACATTCAGGATGATCAGGTGCAACATTTCAAAGAGCAATGGGCTAAAATATCGGGAGATGAACAATACTTGGCAGACAAATTAAATAACCTGACTGCAACTGATCAAGAAGAGTTGCGTGAATTTTTATCACTTAAAGCAATGACACTAGCTAGAGATGAATTTCAGGAAGGAAGCCAAGAATATGTTAACGCTCTGGGAAGTTTTATAGCTGGTGCAGTTTTTATAGACGATGTTCTAAATACTCTGCCTAGTGTAGATCAAAGAATAGAGATTAGGCATTTGCGAGAATATTTCCATTTCATTGCAAATTTTCCCCAAGAAGCAGCGTATGATTCAATACCCGCTATAGTTGATTATGGTTCTCCTAATATAGCTGATCTAATTTTTGACATCTTAGATGAAGAGCCCGAAGATATGCGACCATTTACCGAAGCTGGAATGTTTGAGATGTTTTCTCTCAAAATGTCGAGAGTGGGAATTTTTAAAATAAATTAGATTTAAGTAATTTGATTTTTGTTAGCACAACAAATTCCTACATAGTAGCTCGATAAGCAAAGCTTCTCCTTGAATAAACTCACTATTTACAATTAACCAGTGTTAGAACCATAAATGAGAAATCCCCATTGATTGCTTTTTTGGAACCATAAAGTCTAAAATTATTCTGCCTTGCCCGTTAGGAGGTGCATATGAATGGCGCTTATTAAATGTCCATCCTGTAATGAAGATGTTTCTGACGCAGCAGCTTCCTGTCCTCATTGCGGTCACCCGCTTAGAGCCACAACAATAGAGAAGACCGGGAAGAAGTGGAAAGCCATTAAATTATTTTCGTTCCTGGCGATGCTTCTTGGAATAGTTCTTTCATTTCTCACCGGGCAGTCAACGCTAGCGGCTTTGATAATAACGGTTGGTTTCTTCGGAATTATTATTGGCTTCATTGGCTCCTGGTGGTTTCACGGTTAAGAAGTTTTGGAAAATCGTTACGGCACATGCCAAAAATATTGCATTAGAATGAGAAGAAGTCGAAGATTTTGGGAATAAATTCCCGAATTTGATAGACTAAAAAAGTGGATGAATTATTCGGAGAAAAGATTCTCTTATTTTTCACTTCAGCTTTTGTTTCTGAAATTCTTGGAACTATAGCCGGGTTTGGTTCATCAACTATTTTCCTGCCTCTGGCACTACTGTTCTTTGATTTTAAAACAGCGTTAGTTTTAGTTGCATTTCTACATATTTTTGGCAATATCGGAAGAATAAGTTTTTTCAAAAAAGGACTTGATAAAACACTTTTAATCAAGTTTGGCATTCCAAGCATAATTTTCACCCTCATTGGTGCGTTGCTTGTGTCTTACATACCCCAGAATATTTTAAAAGGAGTATTAGGATTCTTCCTTATCACCTACGCAGGGTATTCTCTTTTTAAGGAAAATTTTCGCATTTATGCTTCAACTGCAACTGCAATTGTCGGCGGGGGATTGTCAGGGTTTTTTGCAGGCCTCATTGGAACAGGCGGTGCATTGCGGGGAGCGTTTTTGACCGGTTTTGCTTTACCTAAAGATAAATACATCGCAACCGCAGCTGCAATAGCCTTGGCGGTTGATTTGACCAGAATACCCGTATATCTCAACGAGGGTTTTCTTCAAAAACAGTATTATTGGAACCTTCCCGTATTATTTATTCTTGCGCTTGCAGGTTCATTCATCGGCAAACAAATCGTAAAACGTTTTCCTTATGCAGTTTTTCGTAAGATCGTTTTAATTGCGATTTTGCTCGTCGGAGCCAAGTTTATGTTCGATTTAATTTACTAATAGACACTGTTAAATTGTATTAACTTTGCTGATTTTTAATAAACTTCTCCAGCTTGAAAGCTGGAGTTTTGGCTTTTAAGTTTACATCGGATGGCAGAAAACCAATACGGCTCCATTGAGCTGGAGAAGTATGTAGCCGTTTGGCATTCATCCGCGACTTGAAAGTCGCAGTTTTCTGCCAATCCGTTATAAACCGATTCTGGTTTTTAAAATATATCGAAGATTTTGGAGACGAATTCTTTTACTTCGTCAAATATTTTTCCAATTTTGCTTTTATTCTCCTCGTTTTCCTCAACCAGAATTTCGTTTAACTCGCTTGAACTTGTAGATAAATTATCACCGTCGGTCTCGGAGGATTCAAAATTTTCCCCATCGGACGAGTCGGGGGTTTTTTCGTCAACCGAAATGTTTCCCGGACCTTCCAACTTCCACTCTTTTCCGTTAACGTTAACCGTCGAGGTACCTTCTCCTGATTGTTCGATATTAACTTTTGTTTGGGTATCGGTAGAACCGGAAGTGTTGTTATTAGTATTTACTTCGTTGTTAACCTTAACATTAACGCTTGAATTTCCGCCGTTACTATTGACGTTTATGTCGTTATTAACGCTTGATGTTGCGGCAAAAGCAGTCTGAATTGAAGCTAAAAATAAAAATGTGGTAATTATTGAAGCTGCCCTCTTCACAACTAATATTATACTACTTCTTTACAAGCAATTAGTTAAAAGAGTTTAATCAAATTATATTGAATCACAAGAAAGCAATTTTGTTTGGAATTGGAGCCTGGGCTTTTACTTTCATTGTTGCAATGGCGGCTTTTGGGCTTCGTCAAAATGAGAGGGTTTTGTTTGAATCGATTATGCCCGTTGCTTTGGTTTTATCAACCATAACTGCCTCGGCACTATACCTTAAAACCGTCAAATCACGTCAATTTTATATCGGATTTTGCCTTGGTTTAATTTTTCTCATCGTTAATCTTGTTTTGGACTCACTGCTTTTTTCCTGGGGACCGATGAAGATGTTGATTATTGATTATTTAAAAGATATAGGCGTAGCTTACCTTCTTATTCCGATTATTCCGTCAGGGATGGGATATTTACTCGAAAAAAGCGGTAAATGAGGTATTTAGCATCAACATTAATTATATTTTTGTTAATTTTAGATCTTTTGGCACTTGACGATATAACAACAGGCAACGAACCGGAATTTTTCGGGGAATACTTCATTCTTGCAATCAGTGTACTTGTATTTTTGGCGCTCGGGATTTTTTTCTTTAAGAAGAAAATTAAAAAATCGCTCAAAAGACAAAAAAATTTTAAACTAAAATAACCTTAGTGCCTACTTTTACCGGTTTATCGGTTTTTAGACCGAAAGCGTCTCCTTTTTTAACCAAGTCTACGTTTTTGTGCTCAATTTGCAGGCTTTCAATTTTTTGAGTAAACTCGTCGTCTTCCTTTTTAAACTTGATTTCGTCTCCGACTTTCAATTTACCGCCATTTAACTCAACCACGGCTACTCCAATTTTATCGTAATAGTGGGTTACCTTACCGATTGGTTTATCCAATGGATCATCACCCCCAATATATTATTGCAGCCTAATTATATTCCTAAATGTGTTAAAATATCCAGCAATTGATGCTGCAGGAAAAAATTCCCGAGACTGCCGGTGAACAATGGATTGTTGCAGAAAGACCCGGATATTTGGGTTCAAAAAAAGACGCCAAACACAAAGAATGGGACGAAAAGTACGGTGTGGGAAATTGGCAAATCAGCTGGCAGCTTGCTGACGGCAGAAGTTTAGATTACGAGCATATTTTTCACCTCTATTTACTAAGTTATCTGCAATATTTCATTGATCACGAAGACGAAGCAAAGTTTATTACGGATAATTATTCTTATGCCTTTGATGAATCTCCGATTGCTTATCAAGATGCTTTAGAACCGTTATTCCTTATGAACAAAAAGGGGATATCCAACCAATTTCATCACGTGGCACTAAATTTAGTCTTAGTTAAAATAAAAGGCCAAGTATTTAAAGGTAAGAAACGGCTTCAGGTAAGAATGGGAAAGGAAGACGTTCCCGAGGAAAATTGGCCAAACGGCTGGAAGTGGCATCCCGGAAGAATCCCTGCTACAAATCCTCATTTAATCCCAAAAGGAGTTGATCACAAACGGAAATGGTGGAACGACGGTTCAATCGAAGATTTGTATCAATCCTCTAAAGTATTGGAAGTAAAAAAGAATTTATTCTGCCTGATTGATTAATTTATCCCTAAAAACTTCAAATTGCCCCAATAAATAAGAATCTTTAGTTTGAATCGAAAGCTCGCCGGTTCCGGCAAGAACCGTTAAATAAGTAAAATTGTGTGAACCAAAAATTGCTTTTTCCCCGTCTACCATCAGCAATTTAGCGTGGACAGGACCTTTACTATGGATTACTTTAAAATTTGGAAATTTTTTAGTCTTTTTAATCATTCTGTCATAAAAATATTTATTTCCAAATCCCGTTAGGCGATAATCATCCTTGTTAGAAGTAATGAAAGTTACTTTAGATCCCCAACCGGCTTCTTCAACCAAATCGTCAAGAAATCCAAAACTCGGAACATATTGGGAAACGAGAGTAATTTCTTTTGCTCCCCAGACTAAACCCCGTGCCTGATTATAGATCAGCGAGTAACCTTTTTTACTGGAATCAATTAAAATCGCTCCCTGATCCTTTATAAAAAAACCCAAGTCAGCGTCAATCCCGTTTTGCATTAAATTAAATGCCCGGCAAATCTGGTCTACAAAATCCCGACTGGAAATCTTAACCATTATCTCTGAATCATTAAAATGGTGTTGGGATAAGTTCATACTGCCAATCCAGGCAACATCGTCAACTATCGTAATCTTCGCGTGATTTCGTCCAAGATACTTTAACTTTTTACCCAGCAAATTAGGTTCGTTTGTTTGAAATACAATTGATCCGGCGCCTTGCAGTTCTTTGATTCTTTGGAAAGTCTGGTTATTAAATTTTTGAGGTAAAATCTGTTCCTTTTTAAATAAATTTTGGGAGTACCAGTCAATTCCAAATTGAACGTCAACACCTCTCCGGGCAGCTTCGGCCATACTATTTACCATCAAATTCGTCCCGTGACTTGCGCGAAACTGAAAAGTTTGAACCCAGATTCGTTTTTCGGCTTTTTGGCACAAAGTTACAAAATCACCTAAAAACTCATAAGGAGTTTGCAATTCAAACGGTCTTATAATTTTTTCCTGTTCAGGCACGTTACTACTTGTTTCAACAGCTGTCATTTGATTTAGGATTATACCACTCGTTAGAATCTAAGGTGTGAATAATAAATACGGTGGGGTAATCTGGACTAATCACGCGCTCCAACGCATGCAGGAACGCGGGGTGTCTCAACAGGATGCATGGTATACTTTTCAGCACCCGCAAAGTTCGCGGTACGCTCAAAAAAGGGGCGCGTTTGTCTACTTTAGGACTTACGGCAATCAAAAAATTGAAGTAGCAGCCACTCAAAATGAACGTAAGGAATGGGTCATTATGAGCGTCTGGTCCAGGCCGGTTTACCTTCAAGCCAAAAATAAAAAAGACGGAGGCTTTTTGAAATTGCTAATTAAACAGATATTCGGAAAATAATCCCTTCAAGAATTGCAAAACGGTCCCAGATTGTGAGAAAATACCCAATTCATGCAAAAGCCTATTGACATAAAAGTAACCAGAGAAGGTTTTGAAGATCTCAAAAACGAATACGAAGAACTTACCAAAAAGAGACCACTTGTCTTAAAAAGGATGGTAGAGGCAAGAGAACAGGGAGATTTATCGGAAAACGCTGGTTATCACGCTTCCAGAGAAGAATTATCCCAAACCGACGGCAGACTTCGCGAGCTGAAGTTAATGATACGTCTTGCGGAAGTAGTGGATAAAGCGGGTACAGATAAAGTCAGTCTTGGAAATAAAGTAAAACTTGAAACCGACGGTAAAACAATCGAATATACGATTGTATCCGCCCAGGAAGCAGACCCGGTTAAAAATAAGCTTTCGGACGTATCACCGCTTGGCAACCTGCTTCTTGGTAGGAAAACAGGTGAAAAAGTAATACTTAAGTTACCCGGGATCGAAACAAAATATAAAATTCTGGGAGTGAGCTCCTAAAATATCCGGGAATTTCAGGCGTTTTTTTTGGCTTTGTAACGCTCGGACATAGTCAAATACTTCTTTCTTAACCGTAAAGTTTGCGGCGTAACTTCTAAAAGTTCGTCAGATTCCAAAAAGTTCAAAGACTCTTCAAGACTCAAATTTTTGGCAGGAGTTAAAATAACCGAAATATCGGAAGTCGAAGCTCTAACGTTAGTTTGCTTTTTTTCTTTGGTGACATTTATTTCGATATCTTCGTCCTTAGGAGTTTGTCCGATTATCATTCCCTGATACACTTCGGTACCCGGTTCGATAAAGGTTATTCCTCTTCCCTGGGCAATGTTTAATCCGTATGTTACGGCCTTGCCGGTTTGAGAAGCAATTAATACGCCGCTTCGAAGCTTTGGTAGTTGATCACCGAGGGTTTGCCAGGAATCAAACATCGAGTTTACGCTTGACGTTCCGCGGGTTAAGGTAAGTAGGGCATTTCGCAAACCCAAACTTCCTCTCGTTGATAATTTAAAAGTAAGTCTTGTTAAATTACTTTCATTTTGGACCATATCAGCCAAAACACCGCGCCTTTTGGAAATCTCGCCTGAAACGGCACCCTGATAAACAGTCGGCACGTCTATTGTTACCTCTTCAAACGGTTCCAGTTTTTTGCCATTTTCTTCTTTAATTATCACCTCCGGTTTACCGACCTGGAATTCGAAACCTTCCCGTCTTAAATTTTCCATCAAAATCGAAAGGTGTAATTCTCCCCGGCCAAATATCAGAAACTCATTACCGCTTGGTAGTTCTTCGACTTTAAGAGCCAAATTAGTTTCAACTTCTTTTGCAAGTCTTTCGCCGATTTGACGCGAAGTAGAGTATTTACCTTCCCGACCAACAAAAGGAGAAGTATTAACCCCGAGGGTTATTTTTAGAGTCGGCTCTTCAATTTTAATCAACGACAAGACAGGCGGACTATCAAGCGTTGTAATTACGTCCCCGATACTGCCGTTTTTTAAACCGCAAATAGCCACAATCTCGCCAACTCCGGCAGACTCTATTTCTTTTTTGCCTAACCCCTCAAAGTTAAATAGTTTTGTAACCGTAAATTTTGATTTCTCACCGGTTGGGTTAAAGGCATTAACTTTAGCACCTTTTAAAATTTTACCCTGGACAATTTTACCGATTACATATTTTCCGTTGAATGAGTCAAAATCCAGATCCGTAATGACTAGGCCAAATTCATCATTTTCATCTCCTTTGGCCGGCGGAATTGAAGAAATTATTTCATCAAAAAGTACTGTCAAATCCGCATTTTCATTAACGTCAGTTGGAATTTCTTTCCATGCTTTTGCCTTTCTACCGATTGCATAAATAACCGGATAATCCAAATGAGCGTGATTTTGCGCAAGTTCCAAAAAGAGATTTTCTATCAGCTTTTCAACTTCATTTATTCGGGCATCTTTTTTATCTATCTTTAGTCCATCTTCCTGATGGCGCAAGATTGATTTATCAATTTTATTTATTACGACAATTATTTTAAGATTTTGGTCAAATGCTTTTTTTAATACGAACTTAGTTTGAGGCATAGGACCTTCCTGGGCGTCAACGATCAGAAGCGCACCGTCGGCCATATTTAAAACCCGCTCGACTTCGCCTCCGAAATCGGCGTGTCCCGGAGTATCGATAATATTGATCTTGTAATCTTTCCAATTAACCGATGCTATTTTGGAAAAAATCGTAATCCCTCTTTCCTTTTCTAAGTCATTGCGGTCCAAAATCGTCGTTTGGTTCATTTCGGCCTCGTTCTCACGAAAAACCTTCGCCTGTTTTAAAAGTCCGTCAACAAGCGTAGTTTTACCGTGATCGATATGCGCAATAACTGCTATGTTTCTTATCTTTGATTTATCCATACACAAAAAAATCGCCCGCTTAATTTATTTTAAAAAATTAATCGAGGCCCGCTCAATCAAGATGAGCGGCCCGCTTCATCTTTTAAACTAAAAGCGCGCGAATCTAAACCTAATTATACCTTTTTTGTGGTATTTTTACAAAAGATAGGATATAAAGAAGATCAGGATGGCAAAAATTGAAGTCGAAAAGAAATTTAACTTTGATCAGGCTGATTTGGATGAAATCAAGTCGATTGCTACGCTGGAGAAAAAAATCTTAATAATCGACAACTACTTTGACAATCAACAATACGATTTGACGCTGAAGGATATGTGGCTAAGATCCCGAAGCATCGACTCCGGAGGGGGAGAATGGGAATTAAAAGTACCTCAAAATAAAGGAGTATCGATCTTAAACAGAGACCTTGACCGATATAAAGAAATAACAAGCGAAGAAGAGATTATACAAATACTTAACCTTTCCGGCAAAGCAAGCTTTGCGCAAATATTGCGGGATAACGGTTATAAAATCTTTGCTCCGATTGTAACCGAAAGGCAAAAATACAAATTCCGGGACTTTTCAATAGACATCGATCAAATGAACGGAGGCTTATCAATTGCCGAAATCGAGCTTTTAGTCGACCGTGATGATGAAGTGGAGAATGCAAAGCAAAGAATCTTTGAGCTTGCCAATAAACTTAATTTGACTATAGAACCTGTTGAGGGAAAAGTTATTCAATATATTAAATTTAACAATCTTAACCACTACAGAGCTCTGGTTAAAGCCGGAGTCGTTTAGATTAGGTATAATATTTGTTTCGTTTAAGTATTTCGAACGTGAACAACCGTCTCTAAATCTATAAATGGCAGATATTGAAACTTTAAATACCTACAATAAATATGCCGTTGATTACGACAAAGAAACAAAGGATTTTTGGGAAAAATTCCCAACGGGTTTTTTAGATTATTTTGCCGGATCAATAGGCAAAGGAAAAATCCTGGATTTGGGAAGCGGACCGGGAAGAGACGGACTACTCTTATCAAATAGAGGACTTGATGTTGTTTGCCTGGACGCATCTTTGTCCATGACCGAACTTACAAAATCTAAGAACCTTATCTCTATTCAGGCAGATTTGTTAAAAATTCCGTTCAAAAATGAATCCTTCGACGGTGTTTGGGCATACACCTCTCTATTACACATCAGGCGCAAATATTTTCCGCAAGCTTTAAGCGAAATAAACCGGATTTTAAAACCGGGAGGCAAACTGGCTCTGGGATTAATAGAAGGCGACAAACAGGGTTATTTCAAAAGTTCCGAAATGCAAACCCGCAGATTCTTTACGTATTATCAATTTAATGAAGTTCAAACACACTTAAAAAACCAGGGGTTCGATTTAGTATTTACCCAAACCTTTCAGCCTAAATCAAAAAAATATTTACACTTTCTAGCTTCAAAAAAAGAATTGGTAACTATCTAAATAAAAGCATTTTTAATTGTTCTGTCTACGATCTCAATGCAGGCATTAACTCCGTCAAGAGACAATTGTTTTTTCTCCGGCCAGGAAGAAATGCCTTTACCCCCGTATCGAAAATTATCCGCCCAGCAATCGATTTCTATGCGATTAAATCGCTCATCGATATAAAATTCGCCGGAACCGTAATTAGGCATATGTTGAAAGAACAGAACTTTTATGTCGGAAAGTTGAACAGACTCTGATTCGAATTTTTTCTGCCACCAGTCGTCAATGGGAATTGCTCCAAATTGCACTCCAAGAGTACTTTCCAGATCGTATTTGCTTCTATGTCCAATTCCCAAAGCAAAAGCCACGTAATCATCGGTTGTTTTTATAAGGGATGCTTTTTGGATTTCAACCGAAAGTGAAGGGTGACCTCCCGGCTGTGCGGTTGCCGGAACCCAACTTTCAATTCTTTGAGGTTCAAATGTTTTCAAAACTTTACTTCCTTTTTGTTTTTTATGTCCATTAACAAGCCGAACGTAAAGGTTATTTAAGAACCTCTCCTGGGATTTTCTTCTTGCTTCTTTTTCCGCCTTGAGTAGTTCTGCGTCTAATTCGGTTTCTTTGGAACTTGCCACAAACACAATTTTACCCCCAAAGCAAAAAAAGTCAACAACGCTTCTTGTGAAAATTGACTTTTAAAATTTGAAGTATTATTCTTGAAGCGTGACTAAGAGAATTTCGGGTATCATTCTGACTACTTTGTTTCTGCTGGTTATTCTCGTTTCTCCGGTTTTTGCCCAGGAAAATCTCAAAAGCGGTGACAACATTGTTTTGTCAAAAAACGAAACGATTAATAAAGATTATTTTGCAACCGGCGACTCGGTGACCATTTCCGGAACCGTAAACGGCGACGTTTACGCTGCTGCCGGAAACGTCCTTGTCGAAGGCACAATTAACGGCGATCTTCTAGCGGCAGGCGGTGCGGTCACAATTAGAGGCAACGTTGCCAATGACGTTAGGACTGCCGGGGGCCAGGTTTCAATTTCGGGCCAAATCGGGGGAAACGTTTCGACTTTTGGCGGAAGCATAACAATAAACGACAACGCTAAAATCGGCGGCAGTTTAGTCGCAGGCGGAGGTAATATCAACATTTTTGCACCAATCGCAAAAGGTGCAACGATCGGTGCCGGCCAGCTTACGATCGGAAACAGCGTCGGAGGGGATATTACAACAGGCGTTGGCCAATTAACCTTGACATCAAACGCGAATGTTAACGGTAATTTAACCTACTTCTCAAGAGAAGAACTTAACCTTCAGGATGGAGCTCTGGTAAACGGTGAAATAAAAAGAAACGCTCCCAAAGAGCGTGAAAGAAAGACAACAGATATGGCTCCGTTTGGATTATTGGGGGTTTTAACCGGAGCCAGCATTTTTATTAAAATTATCGGTTTCTTTTCTTCTTTAATAATCGGACTTTTATTGTTTAGATTTGCGCCTGTTTTTACGCAAAAAACAGCCGACACGCTTGACAAAAAACCCGGTTCCTCGCTTTTAGTTGGTTTGCTAACACTCGTAATTGCTCCGATTTTGATCGTCGTTTTATTTGTAACCATAATTGGTATACCGCTTGCTTTGATTTTACTTTTGATGTTAATCGCTGCTGTAATTGTGTCTAAGATATTTGTTGCGGTATATGTCGGTCAAAAGTTGTCAAAAGTCTTAAACTTTCGATTGTCCAATGGCTGGATGTTAGTTTTGGGACTTGCTGTAATCGCAGTTGTGACGATAATTCCGGTTATCGGGGCGATAGTTTCAATACTCGTACTGCTTAGTGGATTGGGTTCATTACTTATCGAAAAACGCAACACTTATAAGCTTCTATCTTCAAAAAAGCTAGTTTAATCCTATAGTTGATATTTGGTTTAAATTGTGTTATTATAGGCTTCAAGTTGCTCATCTAGCGACTTTTTTGTTCCTTAACAATTTCGCTGTTGATCGCTTCTGCTAAAAGCGCAGATACGCTGATCCGGCGACGTTGTCCAAATAGGCAAGCACGACGACGAAATATACAACGGCAAGCTCAAAGTCAAGTCCAGGAGGATTACCATCCAACGTTTACTGTTTTCGATCGGTATCGCTCTTTTGCTTTTGAGTGTCGGACAGGCAGCCTTTCGAGGCGATCAGTCCGGGATTGCTGAAGGTGCAGTTCCCTCGCCAACACCGCCGGGAACGGGTGTACCGTCCAGCCCGACAGAGGTGAACACGCCTCCCAAAGGCACGGTCACGGTAATACCGACAAACACCTCACAACCGACCCAGACCCAAACATCTGTCCCGACATCGACAGCGACGCAACCACCAACGTCTACCGCCACGGTTGTTACAACAACACCAACGGCAACGTCAACAGTTGCAACGTCGACGCCGACAGCGACTGGAACTGTTACTCAAACGGTCACTTCGACCCCAACGGCAACAGAAATGGTCCAAACGCCAACCGCAACGAAAACGCCAACCATTGGCGCAACTTCAACTGCAACGGTTCCCTCGGTCCTTGTACCGAACTTACCTGGTGCAGGAAGTGGTGGCTATATGACCAGCAACGCGCAGCTGATTCTTACTCTTCTCGGAGGAGTACTTGCAATCGGCAGTTCATTGCTCTTGGGGCATTTCGGAAAAAGACCAATTTAGTCTCGTCGTGCAAGCCTAAAAAATTGGGGCAGCCATTACTTGAAACGCACTTTTGTGCAATTCT
>DATCJB010000003.1:0-11106 GCA_036507455.1 Patescibacteria group bacterium
GATTGATTTTTATGCTGACTGGTGTGCTCCTTGTAAGATCATGGACCCGGTAATCGAAGAAATCGAGAAAGAACTGGGTGGGAAACTGGAAGTTCAAAAGATTGACGTCGATAAAAACAGCGATCTTCAAGCCAAATATAATGTTTTTTCAATTCCGACTTACGTAATCGAAAAAGATAACCGGGAGGTTGAAAGATTAGTAGGAGCTCGGCCAAAACAGCAACTGGTTGATATCTTAAACCGACATTTAGGGTAGTTTGAAAACTTCTAGGATTTACCCAAGCTAATATTTAAGTATATAATTTGAGTAAGAATGCTGTTTAAAAACCCCCTAATTATTGCTAACTGGAAAGCAAACCACACGCCCGAAACCGCCGCTGATTGGATTAATTTTATTGGTCCCCAGGTACCCTCAAGCGTTGAAGTTGTTTTGTGTCCGCCTGCTTTTTTACTACCATCCCTAAAACAAACTATCAGTCGAAATAACTTTCCTGTTAAATTAGGAGCTCAAGACGTTTCCAGATTTCCCCAAGGGTCGTACACTGGTGAGATTGCAGCCGGATTATTACAAGGGATTGTCGAATGTTGTTTAGTCGGCCATTCGGAAAGAAGGAAATATTTTCTTGAAGATTTCAGGATTTTAAAAGAAAAAGTAGAAATGCTGCAAAAGTGCGGCATTAGTCCGATCTATTTTTTGGATAAAGACCAACTTGACGAGTTGGATGAAGTTCCAATTCTTGAAGTCGTGGCCTACGAGCCGGTGGAGTCGATTGGAACGGGAAAACCGAAGGGCGTTGGCGAAGTTTTAAAGGTTGTGGAACAAATTAAACTCCGAAAACCAAACGTTAATGTTTTATATGGCGGAAGCGTAGATGAAAATAACGTCAAAAGTTATTTAACTATTGAAGGAATAGAAGGAGCTTTGGTGGGAACAGCAAGCCTGGATAAAAATCGCTTTTTATCGCTTCTTAAGAATTCTTCACCAGCCCGTTAAAATAGTTGGTTTGCAAATTTGGTTTCTATAGTTTTGAATATGCAAGTTGATTTTTAAAAAATGAAATATATCACCCTTGAGACTCGACCTAAATTTAATCGTACCCAAAAGAAAAATCACAGAAAAAAATTATTGTTCGGATTTTTGGCGTGTGTTGTCGTTGTGGCAATTTTCTTTCCTAAGATTTGGCCAAAAATAATTGAGGTGTTTACTCAACCGGCATCGGTTGTTCAATTTATATTCGATGACAGTGGAGGCATCGCTTCCACAAACGGACGAACTAATGTATTACTCTTGGGGACCGGAGGCCCGGGCCATCAGGGAGGGAATTTAACAGACACAATAATTGTTGCCAGTGTCGACGTTAAAAATAATGACGTCGTATTTATTTCTTTGCCAAGGGATATTTGGTCAGAGAATTTGAAAGCCAAAATTAATGCCGCTTATGAATTTGGGGAAGAAAAAGACGAGGGTAGCGGTTTGGACTCTTCAAAAGAGACGATTGGGGAGCTTTTAGATTTGTCAATTCACTACGCGGTTAGGGTAGATTTTTCCGGATTTGTAAGAGCGGTTGATCAGGTAGGCGGAATTGATATTGACGTCAAAAGTTCTTTTGACGATTTTCAATATCCAATTGGAGGTAAAGAAGACGACACCTGCGGTTTTACAATCACTCAACAAGAAATTGAAGGTCAAATAACAGAAGTTATTTTAGACGCAACTGGAAGCGCAATTCCGACCGATATCGATCCTTTTAAGTGCCGCTATGAGTACCTTCATTTTGACCAAGGACAAGCTCATATGGATGGAGAAGTTGCCCTGCAGTACGTTAGATCAAGAATGGGTACAAACAGTGAAGGTTCGGATTTTGCAAGATCAAAGCGACAACAAAAGGTTATCCTAGCTTTTAAAGATAAAGTGTTTTCAACAGAAATATTAACAGACGTAGGGAAACTTTTATCACTAGCTAAAACTTTCGGCGATTCGATAGAAACCGACATTTCTTCGGATAAAGCACCTGCATTTATTAAGCTGGTAGATAAAATGAGAAACTCTCAAAGCCGTTCATTTGAGATTGATAATGTCGGCACGGATGCTTTGCTTGTCAATCCTCCTTTGGGAGATTTTGAAGGACAATGGGTTTTGGTTCCGCCAAACAATGATTGGTCCAAGATCCAGCAAAAACTAAAGGAATTCTTAATCGTAGAAAAAGAAAGTAAAAACTAGCGGTAGCTTGAAAAGAAGCGGTTTGCTCCGATTAATATCAAAACCAAAGCAATTACTACTAAAATCGCCGTTACAGTCGGATTTCCCGCACTTGGAAGGCTGGATGAGGTTGCACCTTTTGAGGCTGATGAAGTTGAAGTTTGAGCAAATACTACGGCTGGCGTAAGAAGATTAACCGTAATACTGATAACAATAGGGCGAATTAAGTTCTTCATGTTGATAATTAAAAGTTAGCAAACAAGTCTTACTTGTGTCAAGAGGATTTTTTCTTTGAAACCGATTTTTTGGTTTTTGCGTCCTTTGGTTTGCTTTTTTCGAACGTAAATTTACCAAGTTTTGATTTAAGTCTTGAAGCCTTATTTGAGTGAATTAAATTTCTTTTTGCTGCTCTGTCAATTAATGAATACGCCAAACTAACAGTTTCCAAACTGCCCTGATCCTGTGCTTTTTTTAAAGCACTTTTTATTTGAGTAAGAAGCGGAAGATTGTGCTCTCTTCTTCTAATATCGACTTCAACTTTTTTGATTGCGCTTTTTATTACAGGCATAATAATTTGTAAATATCAAACATTTAACTATTAAGATAACTGCTGATATAATCGGAAGGAGTTTACAGCAAAATGAGAATGAATGTCAATTTGACAAAGTTTGTTTCGATTTTAAACAGGGAACAGTCATCAATACTGCAGGCGGCAACTGTAATTATGTTGTCAGTATTCGGGTCAAGGATTTTAGGACTTTTAAAATACCGTCTTTTGGCTGCGCACTTCGGTCAATCAATTGATGTTTTGGATTCCTATATCGCCGCTTCGCAAATTCCTGAGGCAATTTTTGAAATTATCATTTTTGGCGCAGTTTCAATAGCTTTTATCCCGATTTTTTCAAGATATATTAACCTGAAAAACTATTCAGAAGGATGGAAACTCGCTTCTTCGATGATCTCTTTGGGGCTTATCAGTTATCTTATTTTGGCAATTATCTTTTTTATATTTGCCGATTTTTTGGCACTTATTTTTGCTCCCGGCATAACGGCTGATAATCCTGTGCTTAGAAGCCAGGTTGCAAACTTGATGAGAGTGATGCTGTTTGCTCAAATCTTTTTTGTATTTTCTACCTTTCTAACCGGAGTTTTGCAGACTTTTCAAAGGTTTTTAATCCCGGCTATCGCGGCCATGGTATATAACGTAGGTATAATTTTAGGAATAATTTTCTTGTCACCCTACGTTGGAATTTATGCTCCTGCGTGGGGAATGGTACTGGGTGCGTTTTTACATCTTTTAATTCAAATTCCAATTTCCAGGCAATTGGGTGTTAAATTTAGTTTTAAGCTTCTTCCAATCCATCCCGGCGCTTTAGAGATTATTCGCCTATCATTGCCAAGAACGATTGCACTTGCGGCAATTAAAATAAATGATTTGGTTAATATTGCCCTTGCTTCTCTCTTATCAATCGGATCAATCGTCGCTTTTAACTTTGCCCAGGTATTAATCATTATGCCTCTGGGGCTTTTCGGTGCTTCGATTGCCCAGGCCGCTTTGCCAACTATGTCTCTTGAAGCCGGAAAGAACGAACTGGATAATTTTAAGCAAACGGTTATCTCCTCTTTACATCAAATTTTATTTTTAATTTTTCCGGCAAGTGCTATTTTGGCAATTTTGAGAATTCCGGCCGTAAGACTCGTTTTTGGAGCCTCAAACTTTCCGTGGGATTCAACTGTTTTAACCGGAAGAATTGTTATTGTTTTGGCATTTGGCTTGGCGGCTCAAGCTTCAAGTTTGCTTCTGACCCGAGCGTTTTATGCTATCAAGGAAGCCAAAACGCCGGTCTATATTAATTTAACGACTATTTTTATCAACTTATTTTTAAGCTTTATATTTGTTGTTGTTTTTAAGTTGTCAATTTTGTTTTTGGCAGGTGCTTATGCATTCTCGACAATTGTAAATATGTTGCTTTTACTCTACTTTTTGGATTCCAAAGTTAAATTTGATAATCAAAAATTGATTGTTCCGATAATTAAAATGCTTGTTGCAACAATCGGCATGGCGATTGCACTTTATGTTCCGATGAAACTTTTGGATAGATTGGTTTTTGACACAACAAGAGTTTTTAATTTGTTAATTTTAACCGTTATTGCAACCGGGATCGGATCATTAGTTTACTTAATCTTCGCTTTTATTTTAGATATTTACGAAGTAAAAGTTTTTACTTCTTTGATTGCTAAACGATTGCCGCTCAAAGCTCCAAAACAGGAAGAGGTAATTGAAACCGCTACCCCGACCCCGACTACCCCGACTCCCTAAATACCTTAATTTTGCTATACTGGGTGGCTATGAGTTCAAATTTAATTCGCAATTTTGCAATTATCGCCCACATCGATCACGGCAAGTCAACACTTGCTGATAGGATTATGGAAATCTGCGGTGCAGTTTCAGGAGAACATCAGGAACAATTACTTGACAGTTTGGAGCTGGAACGTGAACACGGAATAACGATAAAGCTTAAAGCAATCAGACTAGTTTATAGTTCATCGTTTGTAGTTCATAGTGAAGATGCGGTCAGCAATAAACCATTAACCATTAACCATTCACCTCAAATTCAAAATTATATTTTGAATTTGATAGATACTCCCGGCCATGTTGATTTTTCATATGAAGTTTCCAGATCGCTCGAATCCGTAGAGGGCGCAATTTTGTTAGTTGATGCAACCCAGGGAGTTCAAGCTCAAACATTATCTAACTTTAACTTAGCCCAAAACGCCAATTTGGAAATCATTCCCGTTATTAACAAAATCGATATGCCCTCCGCCAACATTGAGCAAACTGTCGAAGAACTTAAAAGTTTAGGGTTTTTGGAAAATGAAATTTTTAAGATTTCGGCTAAAACCGGTCAAGGAGTAAAAGAATTAATTGAAGAGGTAATAAAAAAGATTCCTGCACCAAAATTAATAGATGAAAAATTAAGCTCTTTAATATTTGATTCTTCACTAGACCCTTATAAAGGAGTGGTTGCAACCGTAAGACTGTTTGGAGGCAAGGTAAAAGTCGGGGATGATATTTTGTTTGTTGCAACAAGTACCCGTGCCCAGGTTTTGCAGGTCGGCTATCTAACGCCTAAGGCCGAATATATTGAGAAATTAGGGAACGGCGAAGTCGGATTTTTGGTTACTAATTTAAAAGATCTTTCAAAAGTTCGGGTAGGCGATACGATAACTTTGGCAAAAAATCCCGCAAAACCTCTGCCGGGTTATAAAAGTGCCAAACCTGTTGTCTTTTTATCGTTTTACCCGACTGACCCGGGTGATTTTCTAAAACTTCGGGATGCAATTGAAAAGTTAAAACTAAATGACGCTGCTTTGGAATTTAGTTTGGAATCGTCAACGTCCTTAGGCCAGGGTTTAAGAGTTGGATTCTTGGGACTTTTGCACGCTCAAATTACCCAGGAAAGGTTAGAAAGAGAATACGATATTGATTTAATCGCGACCTCGCCCTCGGTTAATTTTCTAATTGGTGATAAGTTAATTAATAAGCCAGGCGAATTTGATCCCGCAAATAAAGATGTCAGGGAACCGTATGCTAACGTTACCATTTATTCGCCTGAAAGTTATTTGGGTCAAATATCAAATTTGGTTCACGACAGACGGGGAGATATAAAAAATATCGAAAATATCGGTAGCCTTTTAAAAATCAAAGGCCAAATCCCGCTTTTGGATTTGTTAATCGGATTTTATGATCAACTGAAAAGCGCAACTTCCGGCTACGCCTCTTTTGATTTTGAGGTAGGGGAATATAGATCGGGTAATTTGGTAAGACTGGATATTTTGGTAAACCATATTCCGATTGAAGGACTGGCCCAAATCGTACCTGTCCAAAAAGCTGAAGAAACAGGCAGGAGGTTGGTTGAGAAATTAAAAGAGGCAATCCCGCGCCAGCAAATTGCCATTCCCATTCAGGCGGCAATCGGCGGCAAAATTATTGCGAGAGAAACAGTGGCATCATTTCGCAAAGATGTGACTGCAAAACTTTATGGAGGTGACGTTACGCGAAAAATGAAACTTTTAGAAAAGCAAAAGAAAGGTAAAAAACGAATGCGCAGATTTGGCCAAGTAGATATACCACAGGAGGCTTTTTTGGCTGTTTTGAAAATTTAAGATTTTGGCAAAATATCTTCTCGTTTTAAATTATCGCCTTCAGGGAGAATTTTTACGGATCCAACATAAGAGATGTCGAACTCATATGAATCATCAAGCCTTTTATATAAACCAGGAGTTAGTTCGTTAAGATTGAAGCCGCATGAATGAATTCCTATTTCCGGATCCTTTGATTCTAAATACATCATCCATTCATTTTCGGAGTTTTTAAAAGCAGTCCACTCAGTTAAAATGGTTACCATTTTGTAAGGATTTCCCTTATTGTCGATTTCTTGTCTAACTTCCACCCTTTTGATAGGTCCGCGGAAAATATCTCCAGATTCTCTCTGTTCAATGTCTCTGCCTATAAAGTTTCTTATTTCTAACTCGATCCAGTCACTATTAGAGTTTTCTTTAGTACCCATGGTGGAGTATCTTATGCTTTGAGTTATTGATTGTCAAATTAAACTCTTGACAAGAATTAGCACTCGGTGTATATTACTGCTAAACACTGATTTATTACAAAATAAATTAGATAATCCATGGAACTTTCGGGAAGACAAAAAGAACTTTTAAGGATAATTATCGAAAAGTACATTGACAGTGCAAAACCTGTTGGATCCGAAACCATCGAAAAAGAAACGGGTTTGGGAGTTTCTCCCGCTACGATTCGAAACGAGATGGTTCACTTAACGTCAATGGGTTATTTGAAGCAGCCTCACACATCGGCCGGCAGAGTTCCGACAACTATGGCGATTAAGTTTTATGTTTCGGAACTGATGAAAGAAAAAGAATTGTCCGTTAAGGACGAGGTAACCTTAAAGCAAAGCGTTTGGGATCACAAAAATCAAATCGACGATTTACTAAGAGATGTAACCCGTCAGCTTGCGGATAGAACTCATTCGCTGGCACTTGCAACAAGTCATGGTCAGGTTTTTTCAGCAGGACTTGCAAACATACTGGATCAGCCGGAGTTTTACGACATTGATTTAACGAAAACGGTTCTTTCAATGATTGATAAGTTTGAAATGCTAAACAGCATTTTTGGCAAAGCTTTATCGGATGAGCCGATTCATATTCTGCTTGGAGATGAGTTTGGATATGACTATATGGAACCTTGCGGAGTTGTTTTTTCGAGCTTCGATGCAGGCAACGGTCATTCCGGATACATTGGGGTAATTGGTTCGAACAGGTTGAATTATTCTTACATCAACCCGGTTATAAGGTACGTTAGTAATTTATTAAATGAAATCTCAAAAAGTTGGTAACTTTTATGACAAACAAGAAATTAAAAACCGACAAAATCGAGTCTCGTTCTAACGAGCGGAAAGACTCTCAGGAAGAGTTAAAAGTAAAACTGGCTGAAGCTGAACAAAGCTGGAAAAGAGTTTTGGCTGATTATCAAAATTTAGAGCAAAGGGTAAGTCGTGAAAGACAAGCTCTCGGGCAACTAGCAACTGCAGCGATAATTATTGAACTCTTGCCGGTTTTGGATAATTTAGAAACTGCAGCCTTGCACATTAATGACCAAGGGTTAATGCTCGCAATCGGTCAATTTAAAAATATATTGAAAAATGCCGGACTTGAAGAAATTGAGGCGCAAAATCAGGAATTTGATCCGCACTTACACGAAGCAATTGAAGTAACCCCCGGCAATGAAGATAATAAAATAATAGAAGTAATAAATAAAGGATATAAAATGTTTAATAAAGTAATCAGACCGGCAAAAGTTAAAGTTTCTAAGAAGGAGAGTAATTAAAAATGTCTAAAATAATATCAGCCTTTTGCTTCGCAAAATCTGATTTAAATTCAGACAAAAATATTTATAGAAAGGAATTAATGTATGTCTAAAATTATTGGCATCGATCTGGGTACTACTAATTCAGTTGTAGCTGTTATGGAAGGTGGTAAACCAAAAGTTATCCATTCTGCCGAAGGCCGTAACGTGATTCCTTCCGTGGTTGACCCGGTCAAACACGTCGTCGGGGATGTAGCCAAGCGTCAAATGGTCGTTAACCCCAAAACTACTATTTTTTCAGTCAAGCGTTTAATGGGTCGAAAATATAAAGATCCTGAAGTCCAAAGAGATTTAAAGTGGATTCCTTATGAAGTTAAGGAAGGCAAAAACGGTATGGCGGTTGTAGCTGTTGAAGGTCGGGAATATACGCCTCAAGAGGTTTCAGCGATGATTTTAGGGAAATTAAAAAGTGATGCTGAAAGCTATTTGGGAGGCAAAGTTGAAAGTGCAGTTATCACCGTTCCGGCTTACTTTGACGATTCCCAGAGACAGGCAACTAAGCAGGCAGGAGAGATTGCCGGTTTGAAAGTTGACCGCATAATCAACGAACCGACAGCCGCGGCACTGGCATACGGGCTCGATAAATCAAAGGCCCACACAATTGCCGTTTACGATTTAGGCGGCGGAACTTTTGATATTTCAATTTTGGAGTTAGGAGATGGAGTGTTTGAGGTTAAATCAACCAACGGTGATACGCACCTTGGCGGAGATGACTTTGATCGAACAATTGTTAACTTTTTGGCCGAAGAGTTCAAGAAAGAAAACGGAGTTGACATTTCAAACGACAAGCAGGCTTTGCAAAGATTGAGAGATGCGGCCGAAAAAGCCAAAATTGAATTGTCCACGACCCAGGAAGCTGAAATTTCACTCCCATTTTTAACTGCCGATAGTGCCGGACCAAAACACCTGCAGCTTAAATTAACGCGTTCGAAACTTGAACAACTGGTGGGGGAGTTGATCCAAAAAACTTTGGAACCCGTTAAAAAAGCTTTATCAGACGCAAAAATTGACGCTAAAAAAATTGACGAGGTAATTTTGGTTGGGGGAATGACCAGAATGCCGGCAGTTCAAAAAGCAGTCGGAGATTTCTTTGGCAAGGAACCCCACAAGGGAATTAATCCGGACGAAGTGGTCGCAATCGGAGCGGCAATCCAGGGAGGGATCCTTGGCGGGGAAGTCAAAGACGTTTTACTGCTTGATGTCACTCCCCTAACATTAGGTATTGAAACTTTGGGCGGAGTTCGAACGCCGTTAATTGACAGAAATACGACAATTCCAACGTCAAAATCTCAAATATTTTCAACGGCTGCTGATAATCAAACATCGGTTGAAATTAACGTTTTACAAGGAGAACGCGAAATGGCAAACGACAACAAGTCTTTAGGCAGATTTATTTTAGACGGTATTCCCCCGGCCCCCCGCGGCGTTCCGCAGGTTGAGGTTGCTTTTGATATTGACGCCAACGGAATTTTAAACGTTTCGGCCAAAGATAAAGCTACAAATAAAGAGCAAAAAATTACGATCACCGGTTCTACCGGCTTATCAAAAGACGAAGTTGAGAAAATGACTGCCGAAGCCGAGGTCCACAAAGCCGAGGACGAAAAGAAAAAGGAAGAAATTGAAACCCGCAATAATGCTGACAATTTAATATACACATCCGAAAAAACCTTAAAAGATGCCGGGGATAAAGTCCCGGCTGAAACCAAAAAAGAGGTAGAAGATAAAGCCAAGGCCTTAAAAGACGTTTTACAAACTGCTTCGATTGACGAACTCAAGAAACTAACAGAGGATCTTTCAACTTCTTTGCAAAAAGTCGGGTCCGCAATGTATGGTTCGACAAGCTCACCACAAGGTCAGCAAGAATCAGCTGATGGCACCGCAGGTGAAGAAAAAAAGCCTGATGACAAAGCCGAAGAAGGCGAAGTTGTAAAAGAATAAGTAAAAAAGTGATACTCTTAATTTAGGCCTCGGGGACTGCCCTCTTCCGAGGCTTTTTTGAGTTGACAGAAAAATAAAATGTTAAAATTTTTTTGTCATCCTGAATCTTGAATAAAGTGAAAGATGAAGGATCTGTTTTTAAGATTCTTCACTGATGTTCAGAATGACAATAGTAGGAGCTTTAGATGGCAATAAAAAAAGATTACTATGAAACTTTAGGGGTAAAAAAGGGTGCAAGCGATTCCGAGATAAAATCGGCTTACCGTAATTTGGCCCGTAAACATCATCCGGATGTTGATAAATCTTCCGGATCCCACGAAAAATTCAAAGAAATAAACGAAGCCTACCAGGTTTTATCCGACTCTAAAAAGAAGCAGGCTTATGATCAATTCGGCCACGCAGCTTTTGATCAATCATCCGGTTTTGGCGGCGGAGGTGGTCAGGGAGCCGGAGGATATAGAACCTACACCTGGGGCCAGGGTCAAAACGGTGCAGATTTTGATTTTGGCGGATTTTCAGATCCATTCGACATATTTGAGATGTTTTTTGGCGGCCAATCCCCTTTTGGTAACCGGGCGCGAACCCCGCGTTACGTTATGACCTTAAGATTTATGGAAGCTGTTAAAGGAGTTGAGAGAGAAGTAGAACTGGATGGCAAAAGAACCAAAGTAAAACTTCCCGCTGGAGTTGATGACGGCACCGAAATTCGTTTTACAAACTACATCATCGTTTGCGAAGTTCAGCCCGATCCAAAATTCGAAAGACGGGGTTATGATATTTTTACCGATAAAGAATTGAGTTTTTCCGAAGCGGCTTTGGGAACTACCGCCGAAATTGAAACCGTTGACGGAAAAGTAAAGATAAAAATCCCTTCCGGCACCCAGCCGAATACACAAATCCGTTTAGGCGGACGGGGTGTTCCCCGTCTTAGAGGTTCTGGTAGAGGCGATCACTATGTTCGGATAGTCATAAAAGTCCCGACCAAATTAAATCGTCACCAGAGGGATTTGTTAGAAGAGTTTGA
>DATCJB010000004.1:0-8389 GCA_036507455.1 Patescibacteria group bacterium
AAAAATTGGTGGATTCGTATCACCGGTTGAGAGTATACCAGTGGACTTGGAGGTTGTCAATCCCGCACCTTTTAAACTTTAAAGAAGACTTTTTCTCATTCTTCTTTTGAGCTGTCCGAGTGCTTTTCCATGGTATTTAAGATTACTTTCTCTTGCTTTTGCGTCTTCTCTTGACCCATAAGCCTCGCAATAAATTAATTTCCAGGGACCTTTGTTTTTTGTTGAAAAGCCCTCATTATTATTATGCTGAAAAAGTCTTCTTTTTAAATTAACAGTAAACCCAATGTAAATTTTTTTAGTCGATTGACTTTGAATGATGTAAACGACATACATTTATCAAAATAATTAAGCTTTAAAGGTGCGGGATCAATCCCGTTTAAACTTGTCTTAAAAAAACACCTTTATTTGAAGGGTGTCAAAAGCAATTCCAATGATTGAACCGGCGGTAAATTATAATCAAACATTTTAATGTCGTGAAATCTTTCAGCTTCCTCTTCGAACATATTCGATAAAACTATGTAAAAAGCGTAATCTGTCTGACTGGGATTGCGCAAAGTGTGAGCAACACCGTGTTTCACCAAAACTCCGAAGCAGGTATCACCAACTCTTTCAGGAATCTTTAAGCCTATTTGTTTGCCAGTTGTAATCTCGTGGAAAAATACAAAAAGGTCACCTAGGGGGTAAATTAACTCAATCTTCCGGTCGTGGTAGTGAAATCCGGCCGTACCGCCTGGGTCAACGCACATTTTATAGACGTCTCTGATTGGCCCTAAAATATTTTGGAGTTCAGGGGTTCTTGGAGCAAGAGCCGATAAATCCCGCTCGGGTTTATTCTTCCTTATCGGTTTGGCAACCAGATAAAACAAGCCGTAATCAAAGACTTTTTCCAGGGAAGGGTCAAACTCACGGGGCCATTTGAAATCTAAACCATTTCTTTGTTCAATCATTTAAAAACAGAGCCAAAAAGTATATCTTAGCTCAACAATTTTAGAGTTTACTGCTAAATTTTAATAATTGCAAATTAACCGGATAATCTTTCGCTTTGGGGAAGCTGGTCGCGAACAAATTCCATTTGTTTTCTTAAATTCGTCGGTAAATTAACTTTGCCCGTTTGTGCTTGAAATAAAAGCTTATCTGCCCATTTTGGGTTAAGATTTGAGAGCATATTTTTAACAGCCATGGGCTCGATTTTCAATCTTTCACCAATTACAAATTTTAACAAATCGCCTCCGCGATAATAGGGGTCAACCCGTACCTCGGGAATCTCACCTGTTACTTCGAATCTTGTGTAGCTGTTTGGCCTTGTGGCAGCAAGCGTCAAAAGAGATTTAAAACCAAAGTTATCGGCTACAAGCCGGTAGAATTCTACTTGTTTGCCGGGATCTTTTGTTGCCTCTTTTAGTTTTTTGTTCAAACCGTTAGGCGTTAATTCGTTAAGCAAATTAATGATTGCTTTGGCGTCAATATTTCCCGGATGGTTTGCCGCAATATTAGCCGCATTCTCGTCAAAAAACTGACCCAACAAATTCGCTTCACCGATTCTAAAACTTCTTTGAGTATGGACGTATTCGTGGGCAATGAGCGTGCTTGTTTTACCGTTTGAAACTTCGTCTTCTTGCCAATCCGTCTCATCTTTGGAAACAAAAATCGTCAAATCATCTCCCATCAAGTAAACAAACGCTGCGGAGGTTAATTTTTGATCGGCGTTGGTAATTTTTTCCCAATCTGATTGTCCGGCTTCTCCATATTTGTCCTTTGGTTTTTCCCAGGACAAATTTAAAACCGCCAGACTAAATTCTTTTTCATCATTTTCAGAATTAATTCCCAAATTTTTTCTGACTTTGGCAAATGGTGAATTTGGACTAAAATCCAAAAACCATTGCTTTAATTTCTCGGTTCTAACCGGATCTTTGTGACGGATCAATTCATTATAAAGAGCAACCTCATCCTGCCTTTTTTCAGTGTCCCCGCGATCAACAAATCTGTCCGCACCTGTTGTAACTCTGGCTACTAAGTCAAGATTAAATTTACTCTCTGAACCCGCCAGAAGTCTTAGGGTTTTTGTCAAAAATTCATCCTGCTGTTTTTTTTGAATCGCTCCGATTATTCTTCTTGACTCGACAAACTGATCGCAAATGGCCAAAAATATTTCGCAATTTACGGGCTCGGAAAATAACCGGTCATCAATTCCGAATTCGTATTGAAGGTCCAAACCTTTTTGAATTATTTCTTTCTTGTAATCCTCTCTTGCTTCCCGACTACGGTCTCTGGTTATGTTGGAGGCTTTAAACGTTCGATCGTTTCTAAATCTGTTTTGAAAATAAGCCTCCCATTTGGATTGGGTTTGAAGTTTTTCCGCAGATTGAATAGATTCGCGTTCTGTCATGTCCGGAACACCATCCATATTTAAATTGTACTAAATTTAGGAAATTAAAGGTTGGCTATATTCGCCTTAAGTTCTTCGAGGCGGGGGTGGGAATACAGCTCGGTTTTGTCTAAGATTAAATTAATTTTAGTCGCAACCAGTTTCTCCCAAACATCTTATTGTATCACGATCCGGTATCGTGATTTATCGTAATCTCAAATTGACTTAAAAAACAAAACGTGTTAATGTGTATGTGTATGTTAACAAAAAGGACTCATATCCTATTTGAGGAAAATCTCTTCAAAAAATTAGCTCAAATTGCCCGAATTCAAAAAAAGTCGGTTGGTCAACTAATAAGAGAAGCTGTAAGGGAAAAATATATGGAAAATGAAAAGTTCGCTAAACGAAGCAAAGCGATAGATTCTACTTTAAAACATCGCACAATCTTCAAGAAAAAAATTAACTATAAAGAATTAATAAACTATGGCCGCAAATTTTAACAAAAATCAAGTTGTTGATGCTTCATTTGTTCTTTGTTTCTTGATGCCAGATGAATACGACTTGGAAGTAGATTTATTTTTTAATCAATATAAAAGCGGGCTCATTAATATTATTTCCACTACGTTTCTCTCTTTTGAAGTAATAAATGGTTTGAAAACAGCATTATTAAGAAAAAGAATCGATAAAAATTATGCACTCTCAAGAATAAGGGAATTTTTAGATTATGAAATCGAAGTTCAAATAATAGATTTTACTAAAACTTTTTTACTGGCAAGTCAATACAATTTAACAATTTACGATGCTTCATACTTGCATTTAGCAAAATTAAATCGAGTTCCACTGCTTACTTTGGACGAAAAACTAAAAAGATTAACTTAAAAATGATGCTAATCAATCAAACAACTAGTTCAAAAAGTTTTGCTCGTTATTGTGTTATTTGCAGCAAGAAATTAGACATTACGGTTTATTCGAATAAGACATACACGGGTGGCCATTATTTCGGTAAGATAGAGCTTGGTAAAAAGAAAAAAGCCGAATATTGGGAATGTAACAAATGCTACAAAAACTAATCAAACTCCTGATTACACCCTTGGAGCGTAAAGCTTCTTAATTTTCTCTCGCAAAAAGATTTCTTCTTCTGCTTTTTCCTGCTCTTCCGAAGATTGATCGTCCATTTATTTGAGAGATTTGCCTACTTCCAAGACCTGTTCAACTAACCGATTAGCATAACCCCACTCATTGTCGTACCAGGCGATCACTTTAACTAAGTCGCCGTCCACAACTTTGGTTAGCGGTAAATCGACAATTGCCGATTCAGAACGTCCAATGATGTCAGTTGAGACAATTTGTTGTTCGGAAATAGCTAATATGCCTTTATAAATAGGATTTTTGGATGCTTCTAAAAATGACTTATTTACCTCTTCGACTGTTGTTTTTTTCTCTATAATAAAAGTAAAATCGGCAACCGAACCGTCAATCGTCGGAACACGAAATGCCATTCCGTCAAATTTCCCGGTAACTTCCGGCATAGCTTTTGCGATGGCTTTTGCGGCGCCGGTCGAAGTCGGCACAATATTGACCGATCCGGCACGGGCACGACGCAGATCAGGGTGAAGTGCCGGCGGCGGTCCGTCGACGATATTCTGTTCGGCAGTCATAGAATGGATGGTTGTCATCCAGGCTTTAAGGATTTTAAATCTTGAGTGAATCACAGCCGTGACCGGGCCGACACAGTTAGTCGTGCACGATCCATTATTAATTATCTGGGCTTTACCGTCATATTTATTAACCCCTAAAACGTGTGTTGGTACATCTTCTGAAGGTGCCGAAATTACAACTCTTTTGGCTCCTGCTTTTAGGTGATTTTGAGCCAGATCAGCTTTAGTGAATCGGCCGGTACATTCGATCACGACATCTACGTTCATATTTTTCCACGGAAGTTGAGAAGGATCTTTCTCGGCAATAATCGGATATTTTTTAGCGTCCACAATTAGGTTTTGTTCATCGGAGGAAACTTCGCGGGAACTGACACCATAAACGCTGTCGTATTTAAAAAGGTGGGCCAAAATTTTAGGCTCGGAAAGGTCATTTATGGCAACTACATCGATTTCATTTGCGAACCGGTCTAAGATAACCTTGAAAGTCTGACGGCCAATCCTGCCGAATCCATTTATGGAAACCCTAAGCATATTATTAGTTTACAACTTAGTAAATTTTAAATAAATAAGTATGTTTCTCGTAAATTTAATAATAAATATCTGCTTCCGTCATCCTGATCGAAGCGAAGGATCTAAACCTGATAGATCCTCCCATTCCGGATTAATTGATTCTACAAGCGCATTCTTTTTACTTCTCAACCATCCTTTGATCTTTTTCTCTGCACCGATTGCTTCCTCGGGATTATTAAACTCTTCAAAATAAACTAATTTTGTTAAGTTATACTTCTTCGTAAAACCATCAATTAGTTTACTTTTGTGCTCGGATATTCTTCTTTCTAAATCGTTAGTCATACCAACATACATTACCTTATCATTCCAATTAGTCAAAACGTAAATAAAGCAGCTTTTATTAAGATTCTTCACTATGTTCAGAATGACATAAATGAAGGGTTCAGAATGACAGGAAAAAATCAGAAGTTCAAATCTGAAACTCATCCTGTAGTCGGTAGACTGAAGACAATTTGATTATCACAACGGAAACTTTTCTTCGTTCTCTTCCAGGGCTTCGATTGCGGAAAGCTTTTTTCCGGATAAAAACTCGAGCATTGCGCCTCCGCCGGAGGAAACCCAGCTGATTTCGTCCAAATATCCGAATTTTGATAACGCCGCAACAGTATCTCCTCCCCCGACAATCGTTTCAGCTTTCGACTTGGATACTTCGGCAGCAATCGAAGAAGTTCCGACCGCAAATTCTTTTTGTTCGAAAGCTCCCATTGGTCCGTCCCAAACAATTGTCTGGGCATTTGAGATAATCTGACAAAATCTGTCAATTGCTTCCGGAGCTAAATCACCACCGCTTGGCAACAGTTCGGCCACAATTGCGTTCTGGGGAAGCTCGAAATTTTCTCCTGATTGTTTTAGTTCCAAAGGCAATTTGCCTCCTACTAAAACATAATCGGCAATCTTGGCCAGATTTTCGACAACCGGCATTTTGGTTTCCACTTTTGCACCCCCGACTATGGCCACAAAAGGCCTTTTGGGGTTTTCCAAAACCCGGGAAATCTTTTGAACCTCCTTACCAAATCTCAAACCGGCCACTGCAGGCATGAGTTTAGGTATCCCGACCACGCTTGCGTGATTTCTATGAGAAACTCCAAAGGCATCAAAAACGTAAATTTCAGCAAGCTTAGCTAAAGCTTGGGCAAAATTAGGATCGTCTCCTTCCTCACCGGGAAAAAATCTTAAATTTTCCAGCAATATTATTTCTTTTGGTTTTAAGTTTTTGGCGGCATTTTCAACTTCTGTTCCTGTTGTAGTGGCAAAATGAGTAACTATCGTTCCCGAAACATCACTTATAGCCTTTGCTAATGGTTCGGTTGTCAATTGAGAAACGAACCTTCCTTCTGGTCTGCCCATATGACCAATTACAATTATCGGGCAATTTTTTTCTATTAAATATTGCAGGGTTTCTTTGGAATGAACGATCCTTGAATCATCAACGATAAATCCGTCTTTTAGGGGTACGTCCAAATCAAGTCTAAGAAGTACTTTTTTGCCTTTTACGTCAACATCCTCAAGCGTCCGCATAACAACTTGATCATAACAGGAATATTTCGAGGGGTCAAAGACCGTGAGTTTATCGAATGGTCAAAGACCATTCGAAGGTTCGATAAGCTCACTGCGAGCAAGCTCAGGGTAAAAGAAAAATTCATGCAAGTTTAGCCCTGTGAGTTAAAATATTGGCCCAGGTCAATGCATCTTCTGCCCAAAGTTCATCTCTTTTAGGATTATCTTTCAATTTTTTAAAGTTATTTCTGAAGGAATCTAATGTGTGCATAAATTGCTCATTCTTAGATGCTTTCTCAAGCTCTGTTAAATACTCCTGCGTTTCAGCTAAAAACTGGTCGATCCTTGATGTTTTACCCTCGCTCGCCCACCGGGATAATCTGCCTAAATTCACGGCAATGTTTAAAATCAATTCTTGTGCTGTCATATTGTGTGTCATTCAAAGTTCTTCACCCTCGTCATTCTGAGCGAAGCGAAGAATCTTAATCCGCTTTGGATTCGATTAAAAGAAGCACAGGAGAATTCTAACATATTTTGTGGGTCTGGAAGGAATATCAGCATTTAGCCTCGCAAGGCCTGGCCTTTTGAGGCTGAAGTATGGAAAGCATAAACATTGATCCAAAAAAAATAACCTTGAAGTTCACCCTGATATATGTTATACATTAGATGTATGATTAGAACTCAAATTTATTTACCAAAAGATCTTTATCGTGACATAGACATCGCAGCGAAACGCGAAAAGAAAGCTAAAGCAGAAATAATTCGTAGAGCCATTAAAAAAGGTTTAGGTAAAAAGGAAACAGGCAAAGATACGGGACACGCACTGCTCAAAATTGCAGCAATGGCTAAGAAATATAATTGGAAAGGACCTAAAGATCTTTCTAAAAACATCGATAAGTACCTTTATGAAGAATGAATAAACCCGTCGTGATCGCTGATTCCAGCGCTTTAGTTTCCCTTGCCTCCATTTCCGACTCCAATCATAGCCCGGCCCTAAGATTTAGCAATCGACTTGTAAAAGAAGATCGCCAAATCATCATTCCGACAGAAATTTTTTCCGAAACAGTAAATGTTTTGGGACGAAGAGGAAATCATCAAATGGCATATGGTACAGCTAGTCAAATTTTAAACTCCAACCCGATAATACCCCAAACAACGGATAACCTAAGAGAACAAGCACTTCTAAAATTTAAGACTCAACCTGAATCTGTAAGCTATACTGATTGCCTGGTCATGGCTTTTGCAGATGAATTTGAAACCAAAGAGATTTTTGGGTTTGACCTAACCTTTAAAAAGAATGGTTACGTTAGGTTTGGGATAGATAAACCAAAGAAGTAAATATTGATCCCTTAGCAATTCAGGTTTCCCCCTCGCAAGGCCTGGCCTTTCGAGGCTAAAAGTTCACTCGCGGGCAAATTTGGCAATATTTGACGGTCGTTCAAGACCGAATTCTACTCTTCTATAAAGCTCTTCGGTAAGCAGATTGTCCCATATTCTGAGTGTTTCCGGATGAATGTATCCTTCAGCCGCCCTCGCGATGGCAACGGAAATAACTACCGTCCCTTTCATATAATCCGGCAGCGGAGCATTCTTCATATATTTAGTCAGATCATATTTATCATTCATCCTAAAAGCTTTGGCAACACAATCAATTATCCTTGCACCCAGCCATAATACCGGGGTATTCTCCGAAGTAATATTTGAAAGTTTTGCAAAAAAATCTTTTGCTCTTTCGAGCTCATCCCTTCCAACACTTACCTGCCTAAATTGGTGACTTTTTAATTGACTCAGTTCTTCAAAAAAAGGTCTGGGAGTGGAAGGAATCGGACTTTTGTAAAACCTTCTGTATAAAATTGTCAGCTCGGGAATTTGCAAGTTAGCCAGCATGTCGCCCTCCGCAATTATTTTATTATGGTCGGATAACTTACTAAACTTATCTAAGGTGATAAAATCTGCGAATCGACAATTTCGACCGCTGATGGACGGACGATTGGTGTCCTGATGCATTCTTTGAATAACAAGATCCATTTCCTGGAAAAAGGTTTCTTTTTGTTCGGGGTCAATTGGACTTTCTATTGACACGACCAGGATTATACAGGAAACTGTTTGGCTAAACAAACATTTAGCAGTTTAAGTCCAAAATTGTGGGCCTTGATGGAATCGAACACTTCCTTCGTCGAGTTAGACTCGACTTCATCAGTGTAAACCATCGCTCTTCGTCTTCTTTTTGCGTTAGCAAAAAATATCCGTAAAAGTTTTGTGGGCGATAATGGGATCGAACCATTGACCTTTACATTAT
>DATCJB010000005.1:0-5459 GCA_036507455.1 Patescibacteria group bacterium
CTGCTATATCTTACATTTTTTAAAAATAGGTCAATTTATCTAAAAACTAAAGATAACAATATTTATGCCTTTCTAGGAGTAAATATAGAAAAATTCACTCAAATTCTTAATTCTTACAAATAAGACTCTTAAAAATTAAGGCTAAAATAAAGCTGCGGGACTAGGATTTATGATCTGTAGTACAGATCCATATTATTATTTCACAAACTATATCTTCCTCTCGCTTTCGCGAGAGCGATATATCAGATTCAGCTTTATTGAAGGCTGATATCGTAATCGTTGTTACGATAGTACTCCATAATATACGAACCTCAAAGGTGAATTATAAATTCCTACAGCAAAATTTCACAACACAAGGTTGAAAAATTTTGCTGGCACTAGTTGACTATGTTGGAACTTTTTATCAAATTCTAGATCCATTTCCTCACTGGAATGTTGGAAAAGCATGACATTACTCCAAAGTCTGGGTCAGAGAGACGAAGCATTTCAAACTTTTCTCTTACAATTAGTTCAAAGTGAGGTTTTTCTAGATATCTCTCTTTTAGCTTTTTATAATCACTATTAAAATCCGCATCTCCTCTCAATTGAAGTTTATTATCAGGTTTTCTAATCTTCCCATAACGTAGCTTTCCTGCGACTGTATCAATGGGCTTAGTTAACTCATAAATATCGCCAGTGGGAGTAGTGTAAACTATTTTTCCAATACTTTTTATTTCTTGAGTTAATCTTGTGTATTCCTTATCGTCTTTACTAAAAACATCAGCAAATTCTATTGAAACTTCATTTTCTAAATATTTGTTTTTGAGTCTGACAGACTCTGAGACAATATATTTGAATAATTCTTCTAAATTTTCTATGTCCATGTTATGAAAAGTTCTAACATAGTTTATTTGTCATAAAAGACTTTGCTGCGGGACTAGGATTCGAACCTAGATTATATGCTTCAGAGGCATATGTCCTACCGTTAGACGATCCCGCAATGAACCTAATTTGCGAACTTTTAGTTCGGAAATATCAGAATCGCAAAGCGATGGCTGATATTTTATCAAAATTACCTTCCTGAAACAATTAATTGTGAATCCTATAGAGATTTGTGGTAGAATCTTGCCTAACTTGGTCACAAGAGATGCAGGCAACAAGCGCTTGCACATTAGCACATTAAAGGAGTATCTCGTGGAACCCAAGATATACGCTATGGTTGCGGTTTCAGGCGACGAAGTGATCGTCGTTTGCCGTGACGATGACCCGGACAGCTTCTGGCTGGAAAAGTACGGCAACGTGAAGTACGAAGATCCCCGTCAGGTAACCAGACATGATCTGGGAAGTCCGATTTTGGTCTCGGAAAGAATGGCCCAGACTGACGGTTTTTACCGTTGGATGGACCAAGCGATTTTCCCTGACCGCAAAGGACTTCTTGACGATCGCAACCAGGAGGCACTAAACGACATCAATGCTGATGTAACCCAGTTAGTGAGAGCCTTTGGCAAAGTCAAAATAGCGTAGTTAACAAACGGCCCTTCGGCGCTTAGGTAGAAATACAAACCATATATTTACCTAAGCGCCAACTCTTTAATAATTTATATTGAAAATTTGCTAAAATTGATTTGTGGATAGGTTTTTGAAGTTAAAATTGACACTTAAACAAAAACTCCTTTTAACTCTGCTTACGCTCTCGGTTGTTTCGCTTTTTATCTTTGATCCAATTGAACTTTTGCCCCAGCTTTTAATTGCGCCTTTAGTTGCCGGATCTGCCGATTTTTTAATTAATTGGCGCAAAGGCAAAAATTACTTTCCGGACGCCGCGGTTATTTCCGGACTGATTATTGCTTTAGTTTTAGCACCTCTCGCGTCTCCGGTTGCCGTTATTTGCGCCTCAATTTTGGCGATTGCCTCAAAGCACCTTGTGCGACTTGGGGGCCGTCATATTTTCAATCCTGCCGCTTTTGGGATTATTGCCTCATCATACTTTTTTGATTTAAGCCACGGCTGGCTTGGGGATGTTGTACCGGTTTTATTTTTAATCAGTTTGGGGTCTTTAATTATATTTGTCTATAGAATGCGCAGATATTGGCAAGTCGGGTCACACCTTGCCGGTCTTTTGATTGGAGCCTTAGTTTTTAGTTTTGTAAAAAGCGGTGATCCGTTTTTATTATTCAGATCTTCTATCTCGCCGTTTTTTATCGGCGTAATGCTGATGGAACCGCAAACCTCGCCTGCTTACAAATATGGCCAAGCCTTATTTGGTTTTTTGACGGGACTTTTATCTTTTGGCGTCTCTATTTTTGGAGGAGTTTATCCCCTGCCGTTTGCGCTTTTGATATCTAATTTATTTGTCCCGTTGCTGAATAAATTCACAAGACCAACTCAATCTGCAGTTCCCGCTAAGGTTTAACGATTGACAACCGGCAATTTGCAAATTACTATCTCTAAGAGAAACTATCTGCCTGCTTGGCCACCGGCCATTAAGGCCACCGGCCCGGAGGGGGTGAATTTTAGTTGAAGAAAAATTATATTTTAACTGTTATTTTTGTTATTGTTGTAATTTTGGTTGCTATTGGAATTTGGGTATTTTTAGTTCAAAAACAGGCAAATAGCTTAAAAAGTCCAATTACCCAACTTCCTACTCCGGTCCCGACAAAAGAAGTTGAGCCGTCAATTGAGCTGATTAATTTGCCCCAGGAAGCAACAGTCGGGGCAAAAATTAATTTAACCTGGAAAGTTGAGGGTCCTTCAAAAATTGTTAAACATACGGCCGTCCACTTTGGGGAACTTTCAAATCCTGGCGAATTTGATACAACCGTTACGCCGCAGGATTCCGGTTATCCAAACTTAACCAAAGATTATGCCGACGGAACGTTTACAATCCCAAATACTTTTGCAGCATCCATAACAGCAACAAGAGCCGCAGATTTATATTTAAGAGCCCACGTAATTGTCGACGGACAAAACTTTTGGACAAACGAGGAAATAATTAAGATTTTAGAGGGTGAATAGCGAAAACGTTGGGGATTTTTTTAATGAGACTTGTTGATCAAAAGACGATAAATAAATTAGTGGAGGAAGCAAAAGATAATCCTCGACACCGTTTAAACTTTAACTTTCACAAGTTCGAAGAGCCGATTCAAAGGATGATAAATGTTATCTTTCCCGATAGCTACGTTATTCCCCACCGCCATTTTGAACCCGATAAGCTGGAAGTTTTTATCGCATTAATCGGGGAGGCGTATGTTGCCGAATTTGAAGACGACGGTAATTTAAAAAACGCTGCTAAAATAAGTTCAAACGGTCCGACTTTCGGGGTTGAAATACCTCCCAGAATATTTCACACCATAATTCCGCTTTCAAATCCTTGCGTGTTTTATGAAATAATCGAAGGGCCGTATATTGAAAAGTCCCACAAAAAGTTCGCTCCCTGGGCACCCAAAGACGAGAAGGAAGGTTTGAACTATATTAAAAATTTAACCGAACGGGTTGAAGCAGAAATGTATTAAATTTTTTATAGAGCTCTTGTTAAAACTTAAAGAAAAATGATAGTCTCAAAAAACAATGCCTGAAACTAGAAATCTGATCATTCTTGGTTCCGGGCCTGCCGGTTTAACTGCAGGGCTTTATGCAGCAAGGGCGGATTTAAAACCTTTAATCTTGGGAGGTTCAAAACCTTACGGTCAACTTATGCTTACAACTGACGTTGAAAATTATCCAGGTTTTCCTGAAGGAATCCAGGGACCCGAGCTGATGGATAAGTTTTCCAAACAAGCAGTAAAATTTGGTGCAGAAATAATTTTGGAAGACGTAATGGAAGTTAATTTCAAAAAGAGTCCGTTTACTGTCAAAACCGCGTCAAATTCTTACTTGTCAAAAGCTGTAATAGTTGCAACTGGCGCCGATACGAATTGGTTAGGACTTGAAAGCGAGCAAAGATTAATTGGAAGGGGAGTTTCATCCTGTGCGCCCTGCGACGCGTACTTTTTTAGGGATAAAAAAGTAATCGTTGTCGGTGGAGGCGATTCAGCGATGGAAGAAGCTTTAACATTGTCGAAATTTGCAACAAAAGTTACAGTAATCCACAGAAGAGAGGAATTTAGAGCCAGTAAAATTATGCTTGATCGGGCAAAAAATAATTCTAAAATTAATTTTTTGACAAATACCGTTGTTGAAGAAGTTTTGGGAAAAGATAAGGTTGAGGGTGTAAATTTGAAAAATGTTGTTACGGGTAAAATTGAGAAATTTGGGTGTGACGGAGTATTTGTCGCAATCGGCCACTCTCCAAATACTATAATTTTCGAAAACCAGCTCGATTTAGACGAGAAAAGATACTTAAAGGTTAAAGGTCATACACTAACAAATATCGAAGGCGTTTTTGCGGCAGGGGATGTTCACGATCATCACTACCGTCAGGCGATAACAGCCGCCGCTTTTGGATGCATGGCGGCAATGGACTCCGAAAAATGGCTCGAATCAAGATAATAGTTACAAGAGTTTAAGCTTCAATTACTTGACTAGAGATCGAAACCCAAATACGATTAAGACTAATGCCCAAAACTTCGAACGTTTCAATTGCAAGTCTGCCACTTGATGTGATATTTAATTCTTCCGGTTATGCAATCTGCGCAGTTGATTCTAAAGGAAGAATAATTTACATAAATAAATCTTTTCAAAACGCTGTTAAAAGAGAAAATCTAATTGGTCAGGATTTTGACTCCATTTTTTCATTTGAAGAAAAAGATAAAATTTTGAAAATTGGCGATATTTGTAAAAGTTCCGGAACATTTGAAAGAGAAGAAACCAGCTTTTTATTTGATGACCAAAGGATTCCGATGAGATTTTCGGCAACAAGATCCGATAACGGGGAAATAAAATACTTTATAATTTTAATTAATTTAATTAGTCTTAAACAAAAAGAATCATTAAAATTAGATTTCGTTTCAATTGTTGCACACGAACTTCGTGCTTACTTAACTTCAATAAGAGGATATTTATCACTTTTAAGAGAAGAGGCGGATAAGAATGCCTTTCCGGAACAAGCTAAAACCTTTCTGGAGCGGGCGTCAACCTCGACAGATTCTTTGCAAACCTTGGTTGAGAACCTGTTGACGATTTCAGTTTTTGAAAGAGGTTCAATTCAATTGAAAACACAATTTATTGAATGGCCGAGTTTTGTCGAAAAAGTAGCTGATGAGTTTGCAATTAGAGCCGAAGAAAAAAATTTAAAATTAATTTTTAATCAACCCAAAGAAAAAATCCCCAAAGTTGTGGTTGATCCGTTTAGAATTACGGAAGTATTGTCTAATTTATTGACTAACGCGATTGATTTTACCAAACCCGGTGGTGGGGTTGAAGTGAATATTAAAACGGGTAATGACGGGGTAATAACAGAAGTTAAAGATACCGGTATTGGAATTCCCGGCGAGGCAATACCAAATTTATTCACCCGGTATTTTAAGGTCGGTTCAAGGCTA
>DATCJB010000006.1:0-4728 GCA_036507455.1 Patescibacteria group bacterium
TCAATTCCCCGATTGGAAGCCGCGTCTATTTCGATCAAATCCAAACTTGATCCATTGGTGATGGCCAGACAAGCCTGGCACTTATTGCAGGGTTCGCCGAATTTAAGAGGTTTTAAATTTAAACCCCGCCTGCCGGCAGACGGGGTTTTAAGTTTTAATTTCTTTTCTCTTTCACTAAATGACAAACAATTAATCGCCTTTGCAAATATTCTTGCAGTTGAAGTTTTGCCTGTTCCTCTCGGACCGGAAAATAAATACGCATGGGAAATTTGCCCTGATTCAAGTTGCGACAAAAGAGAATCGGTCACCTGTTCTTGCCCGATAACATCTTTTAACTTTTGAGGCCGATATTTTCTATAAAAGACCATGAGATTAACTCTAAACTAAACCTTAAACCCACAAATTATGGGTGGTGAATACCCAGCAGATGATTAATTCCGTGCTCTATAAGAAATTTTAATTCTTCTTCAATAACGACACCCCGTTCGGCAGCACTCATAGATGCCTGGGGATACGAAATAATCACGTCTCCCAGCCGAAGATACTTATCGGGAAAATTTACAAACCCTCTTTTTGCCGTGGAAGAATTTCCCTGAATAAATCTTGGAGAAAAAGAGACTTCTTCTAAAGGAAAAGCTAAAACATCTGTTGGTGAGTCGATATTTCGGTATTCCTTATTTAACTCGTGCATTTTACGGTCTCCGACAATAGAAATTTCCAATTCAACTTTTCCTTTTACCTTATTTTTAGCAATTACCTCTTGAGCAAAATCCCTGACAAAACCCCTATTTACTTCGTATCTGGGATCCGTCGAAACAATAACCTTAATCACTTGTTATTTACCCTCCAAAGCTGTCCAATTTAGATTTTACAATGTTTAAAACTTGTGCTCCGTCAGCCCGTCCTTTAACGCTTGGCATTAAAATTCCCATTACTTTTCCCATATCGGAAATTGTTGAAGCATTGCATTTTGAAATTGCAACGTCGACCAATTTATTTAACTGGTCAGCCGAAAGCTGGTCCGGTTGGTAAGCCTCCAATATTTTAAGCTCCTTTGTTTCTTTTTCAACCAGATCTTCTCTGTTTCCTTTTTTGAAAGCTTCGATTGATTCTTTGTGGCGTTTAATTTCCTTACTAACTTCGGAAATTATGTCCTCATCGGTCAAATCGCTGCCCTTGGCAATTTTTGCATTGGAAATTTGAGCCAATAAAAATCTTAAGGTCGAAACCTCAATCTCGTCACGCGCCAGTTGCGCTTCTTTTAAATCATTCTGCAAAGATTCAAGTAAAGTCATAAAAAATTACCATCTTTTAAATTTCTTTCGTCTTTCCTGGGCTTCCATTTTTCTTTTTGCCGAAGGTTTCAAATACCTTTCTCTCTTTCTGGCCTCAGGAATTATGCCCTCTACCTGTACCCTCCGGTTAAACTTCCGAAGAAGCGACTCTGCTGATTCACCTGGTTGTGCTTTTACCGAAACGCTCATTTTTGTTAACTAACACCTCCTTTAAGGCTTGCTGAAAATAAATACCTTCTCTTATTCCGGCATTTTTTCTAATCTACCGCCTAATAAATGCCAATGCAAGTGACTTATGTGCTGGTACTTTCCGCCGTTAATTACTACTTTGTAACCGTCATTTAAATTAAATTTGTCAATCAAATTTTTTATTGTATCCATTAAATCAAACATTGTTTTTTCGTCGGTGTCATCTATTTCGGCAAAAGAGTTAATATGTTTTTTCGGTATTACCAGAATATGTGTTTGGGCACTTGGATTTATATCATCAAATGCTAAAACGTTCTCGCTTTCAGCCCGTTTATTTGACGGTGTCTCACCTGCTATGATCCTGCAAAAAAGGCAATCCATCTTACAAAAAGTTTACAATTTATAATTTTAAATTTACAATCAATTATCAATGTTTCAATTTTGCAAAATAATTTTTAGTAAAATATTTTCTTTTCAAATTAATTCATTGTAATTTCAATGAAAAATATCGTTTGCTCTAAAATGATATTTTCTTCGCAAATTGAGAATTAAAAATTAAAAATTCTCTATTGCTTTTTCAAGATATCAACTATTTTTTCCAAACTCAACTTTGTTGGCCTCATGCCGGGATTTTTGGACGAACCGTTTAAAAGCAAACAATTCGAAGCGTGCAAAAACCAATCGGACTCGGGATCTTTTTTTTGGACTAATTTATACATTTCTGTTAAATCTACACCTTTATCTCCCCGCGAATAAATCCGAACATTTCCTTTTAACGGATCTTTTCGAACAACAACTACGAATCCCTTCTTCTCGGCCAGATGCATAATCATTTCATTTTTTGTCAAACAAGCCAAACCTTTGCCCCATTTAGTTTTAAAATTTTTACCGTTTTTAATTACTTTTTCAGCGTCAACCTTAGCTTTAAAAAGATTCAAAAGTCCATCCAGAATTGGCAGCGAATCTAAAACGTATTTCTCGTGCTGGCCGGGATTTGTCATTTTCCAGCCGGTTAAGATTGCCGGAAATGTTAAATCGTACTTGTCGTGATCCGCGTCATTCCATTCCAGATCTTTGGCGTGATCGTAAGCTACTGAAAGGTCAATCATTCTCTCGACTGCCGCGTCTTTAATATTTTGGGTTTTTTTAATGTGTTCCCAGACGAGTTTGGCCGCACACGTATATCTATTTGAGTCGTGGTGGTCAAACGGCCCGCCTCCCGTATCCACGTGAACAATATCAGGATCAGAATCATAACCCTTGCCGTTCAATGACGAACCAGCAGGAACAAATTTAAATTTACTGTTTTTAAAATCCGGGTGAAAGCGCGTCAAAAGCCAAATGGCAGAGATACCATCAAAATCCGGGTTTAAATGCGTAACAATAGTTTTCGACAATTAAAAATATTCACCACTTTCCTTGTCCTCCAAAGCTTTATGCGAAGGAGGATGAGCACTAGCTTCTCACGCAAAGTGCGCCATCATTTTAACCTTTTTATCTTACTTTGGCAATAATTGGATAAACAAAAGAGCTAAGAAGTCAGTTTTTTGAGAGTTTCATCAAAAGAAATTATTTTCGTTTTATCCGATTCCCGATTTTTCCATTCGATTTTTCCATCGCCCACTTTTTTTGAAACCACCAATCTGACCGGGATACCAATCAAATCCGCATCGGCAAATTTTTCACCGGCCGAAACGTCGCGATCATCCCAAAGTACTTCAACTTTGGCTTTTGTCAACTTTTGATAAACTTCTTCCTCATTCTTGATACTTGACTCTTGATCCTTGATACTTATCAAGTGCACCTGATAAGGTGCAACGGATTTTGGCCAAATTATACCGTTTTTATCATTTTTTACCTCAACAACAGTTCCCATAATTCTTGAAATCCCAATTCCATAGCAACCCATTAAAACCGGTTTTTGGGATCCGTTCGACTCGGTATAGTAAAGTTCAAAAGGTTCGGAATATTTTGTTTTCAATTTAAAAATATTGCCGACTTCGGTGGCTTTTTCTATATTTAATTTTTTGCCGCATTCCAAGCATTCGGTCTGATCTTCAATTATTTCCTGGTTTTTAGCCGTGTGACCCTGGGGGCAAAGATAAATCGTATCTTCGCCGTTTGTGTTAATCACCTGATATTCGTGAGAATATTTGGAAAAAGTCCCACCCGCTGCTTCGGTTTCGATAGCTTCTAAGCCAACCCGTTTAAAAATATTATCATAGGCTCCTTTTGCTTTCTTATAATAATCATTCAAATCCGATTCATTTGCGTGGAAACTATAAAGGTCCTTCATCAAAAATTCCCGGCCCCGCAAGATCCCCGATTTGGCCCGCGGTTCATCACGAAACTTTGTTTGAATTTGATACAAGTATTTGGGCAAATCCAAATAGGAATGGATAAATTTTTTGGTGAGAGGAACAACGATTTCCTCGTGAGTCGGACCTAGAGCAAATTCTCCGGCTTCGCCTTTTACCTTAAATAAAACGTCAAAGCCGTCCCATCTTCCGGTTTTTTGCCAATTCTCCTTGGGATGCAAAACCGGCATTAAAATTTCCTGTCCGCCAATGTTGTCCATTTCTTCCCGGACAATTTGGGAAATTTTTGCCAAAACCCGAATTCCTAAAGGCAAATAAGTATAAATTCCTGCCGCCACTTTATCAATAAACCCCGCCCGAATTAAAAGCTTGGCATTTAAAGCCGTTTCCTGGGCAGGATCCTGTCTTTGGGTTTTGCTAATTAGTTGAGATAATCTCATTAACTTCACAGTTAGTTTATCATCTTCAATTTTCCTTTGCGAGTAAATATGCGAAAGTCCCTGAAGCAATTAAAAATATGATGGAGTCAGCTTAACGTGACAATAAAGTAACAAGTAAAATCGGTGCTGACGAAATCTTAAGTGAGGTCAAGAATATTTCTTTCATCAATTCTCTACACTGACCGAACGGTTTTTAATTGCGAAGGGACTGAAATGATTACTTAATCAAATCGGAGAATTTTTCAAAAAGAGCTTTCCCTGCTAAAAAACGGTTAATATCGTTTGCAGTAACAACCAAAATTAAGGTAATTAAAATAAAAAATCCTGCAGTGTGAACGATTTTTTCAATTTTTGGATAAATCCGTTTACGCGTTATAGCCTCAACAACCAAAAACGCGAATCTTCCTCCGTCTAGGGCCGGAATTGGAAGTAAATTCATTACAGCCAAATTAAGAGATAAAAGTGCCGCAAATTGCAATGTAGCAA
>DATCJB010000007.1:0-4210 GCA_036507455.1 Patescibacteria group bacterium
TCTGGTGTTGTTAATTTCTACTTGAATTAGTGTCTCTGGTCTTGCTTCAATGTTTACCATATTTTGCCCCAAAAAAAATCTCCCTCCCAGGAGAATTGTTCAAACTTAAAGGAATTCTCCCGCGGACAGTTCAGCCGGCAATAATTGCCGCTCTGACTTTAAGGGATTTTCCAAATAAATTTGAACTCATCAATTGAATTATAATCCCGGCTTTTCACACTTGTCAAGCGCGCACTATTTACGTGCAAGCTTGTGATACTCTTAATAATCAGCTAGAATGCTTTCGTGTTTTGGGATAAACTGTAAAACAGATGAGAATACTTGCAACAGAAACAAAAAATGAAATTGAAAAAACAGTAACTTGTGAAGGCTGGATTAATTCCCGCCGTGATCACGGTAAACTGATATTTTTTGATTTGAGAGACCGGTCAGGTTTATTGCAAATCGTCTCTAAAGATTCAAATTTGGATATCAGACCGGAAGACGTGGTTAGAGTAAGGGGTAAAGTAGTCAAAAGACCGGATAATTTGGTAAACCCAAATTTAGAAACCGGGTCAATAGAACTTCAGGCAGAAAATGTCGAGATTCTTTCAAAAGCTGCCGAATTGCCGTTTGACATCGGCGGTAAAGATTTAGATCTTCAATTACCAACACTGCTTGATTTTCGGGCTTTAACCTTAAGGCACCCAAAGGTGAAAAGTATTTTTAAGGTCCAGGAGGCTATTATGGAAGGTTTTAGAAGGGCGGCTCAAGCCTTGGAGGCGACTGAAGTTTTTGTACCGACCATTTCTTATTCTTCAACCGAGGGCGGCGCCGAAATTTTTAAAATCGACTACTATGGTCACAAAGCTTTTATGATCCAGAGTCCTCAACTCTATAAACAAATGATGATTCCGATTTTTGAGCGGGTTTATCTAATTTCTCACGCTTATCGGGCAGAACCTTCGGTAACCACGCGCCACTTATCAGAATCCATACAGCTGGACTTAGAACTTGGTTTTTTGGAGTTTGAAGAATTGCTTGATTCTTTGGAAAGAATCGGCAGTGAAACTTTAAAATATGCCTCCCAAAAGTGCAGTGATATTTTAAAGGAATTTAATGTTGATCCTCCGAAAGTTGGCGGAAAAATTCCAAGACTCAAAATGAGAGAAGCACAAGAAATTATTTATAAAACAACCGGACGGGATAATCGCAAGGAACCTGATTTAACTCCTGAAGACGAAAAAGATATTAGTGCCTGGGCGCTTAAGGAGCACGGGTCTGATTTTGTAACAATTACCCATTATCCAACCAAGAAACGGGCTTTTTACTCGCACCCCGATCCCAAAAACCCCGAATTCTCGCTAAGCTACGATCTAATTTTTAAAGGCGTGGAAATCTTAAGCGGAAGCAAACGGATTCACGACTATGACAAGTTGGTCGAAGTTATTGTAGAAAGGGGAATGAACCCTAAAGATTTTTCTATGTATTTGCAGGCATTTAAATATGGTATGCCTCCTCACGGCGGTTTTTCATTTGGACTTGAACGGTTGACGATGAAAATCCTTGATCTGGTTAACGTTCGGGAAGCTTCACTTTTCCCAAGGGATATGAATAGAATTGATATACTGCTTTCTTCTCAACCCGATGCGAAGAAAAAAACTTCAAAATAGTTTTTTGCAGTCTCTGGCAAGGTCTAAAATTTTTTGGCTTTGTCTATTTCCTTTGTTTGTTTTACTAATAACTATTTCCGGAGGATCTTATTATCAAAATTTTCAGGTAGTTTACAGAGAACCTGAAGTTAGGTTTTTACCTTTTTTACCGCCGTCTGCTTCCGATTATCCCCAAAGCGAGTTGGGTAATTTTTTTGCATCAGCCAGAGCGGTTTTTGTTTTCGATCCCGATTCCAATACTACCACTTACTCCCGAAATGAAAACTTGAGACTTCCCCCTGCTTCAACGACCAAATTAGTAACTGGTATGGTTACCGTAAAAAATTGCCCTTTGGAAAAAATTATTACCGTTTCCCAGTTCAATAAGGAAGGAACAAGGATGGGTTTGGTTAAAGGGGAAAGGATATCTGTTGAAAACCTGCTTTATGGCCTTTTAGTGACTTCAGGCAACGATGCTGCCGGTGTTCTGGCTCAAAATTGTGCAGGCGACCTCTCAAAGGGAGAGTTTATTGATCAAATGAATCAAATAGTTGAAACGTTAAAATTACCAAACACCCATTTTACAAATCCAAGCGGGTTAGACGAACTTGGTCACTTTTCGTCTGCTAAAGACCTGGGATTAATTGCTGCCGAAGCTATTAAAAATCCAATAATTGCCAAGATGGTAAATACAATATCAATTACGGTTCGAAGCGTGGATGGTAAGCAAGTTCACCAACTCGTTAATGTTAATAAGTTATTGGCAAGAGAAGATATTTATGGAATTAAAACCGGTAAAACCGAAGCTGCTAAAGAAAATTTAATTTTACTTGCAGTTTGGGACAACCGGCGGATTATTTCCGTGATTTTGGGAAGTTCGGACAGATTTGGAGAATCAAACTCGTTGATTGATATGGTTTATAAATATACTAAATGGCTCAAATTTTGATTATTGAGAATTATCGGACTTAATCCACATACCGTCGACGGCAGGAACAACGGCAAGAAAATTATTATCTCCTTCAAAGACGTAAACCGGTTGGATATAATCCTGCAGGATTCTTGGATCTAAATAGCCTAAGGTTATATTTCTAATTGTTACTCCTCCGAGCCGGCTCTTGTTGATGACAAAACCAAAACCCTGCTCGAGTTCCTGATAAGCCTTTGTACTTGTCTTTATTGGATAAGTTGAACCCGTATCCCTATCGATTAGTAGATAGTTATAATCAACCTGAACTATTTGTTTTTTAAGGTTTGATAAAGATGAAACAAGTATTGATACGGGAGCTTTATCGAAAGAATCGGAGATTAAAGGAATTTTTTCGTCGAGTTGTTCACGGTAAAAATTCACTCTTATAAAATCTGCTTCCGAGAGACTCAAAGCCGGGGAGATTTTGTCACCTTCTATTTTATACAGACTCGTTTTGATTTCTCCTTTTTCTAAATCTTTTTCAAAAACCTGCAGGGAACTTAAAAGTGAACGGGCAATACGGGTTGCTTCTTCGGTTGAAAAATTTTGACCTTTTTGTAAAAACTCCGCATCACCGACAAAGTTATAACTTAAATTGAATTGATTGGAAACGACGTCGTATTTAATTGTTCTTTTGTTATCTTCGGGATCTGTGTAGAGATAAATTCTGTCATTAATTGCAGTCGGCGGGTTTTTAAATCCGGTTCTGTTTAACTTTTCACTTGCCCTTTCAACAGCTAAGAGCGAAGGAAGGGGTCTTACGATTGGAAATACTTTTGCCCGGTCTCCCAGATTTGGGGTTTTTCCGTCAACTGTATCCAGTTGGTACGTAAAGGCCGCGGAGGTTGTAGCTTCTTCGCTAACGCTAAATTGAATAGGGGCAATTTTTCCGAATTTGACTTCAAACGCCGGCGGCGGCGGAGGATTGATTGCCCGGTAGAGTTGCCGGCCTAAGCCAAAAACCGTCCACAGGATAATTGCTCCGATCGTAAAAATTGCGGCTCCTAGAAGAAATTTTTTAGTAGTTAGGGCAGTATCGGTTAAACTGGACATGGCAGGCTTAAGTTTGAGTATAACAGGGCCCTTTGTTACAATTCAATGGAAATGACCAACATTCGAGTTCGGATTGCACCGTCACCGACAGGAATCCCGCACATTGGCAATACCCGTACCGCTCTTTTTAACTGGCTTTTTGCAAGGGCCAATAATGGAAAATTTATAGTACGTGTGGAAGATACGGATCGTCAAAGATTGGTCGAAGGATCACTAGAAAAAATTTTGGAAATTTTAGAATTCTTAGGGCTTGATTGGAATGAAGGACCGAAAGTCGGGGGAGATTTTGGGCCATATATCCAGTCAGAAAGAAAAGATTTATATCAAAAATATGCAAAAGTTTTAGTTGAAAAAGGTATGGCTTACGAAGATGAGGGGGCGATCCGTTTTAAAGTAGAAAAAGATAAGCTTTGGAAATGGGATGACCAAATCCACGGAGAAATTTCGTTTAAGTCCGACGTTTTGGAAGATTTTGTGATTTTAAAATCTGATGGTTTTCCTACTTATCATTTAGCAGTGGTTGTTGACGACAATGCTATGAAAATTTCTCACGTTT
>DATCJB010000008.1:0-14624 GCA_036507455.1 Patescibacteria group bacterium
CAAGCTTTTTAAAATATTCTATAGATACAACTTTTTGCGATAACAGGCTAAGAATTGCCGCCTGATAACCGGATCCTGTACCAATTTCAAGCACTTTGTCGGTTTTAGCTAAATCCAGGGCTTGTGTCATTAAAGCTACTATCAAAGGTTGTGAAATTGTTTGGTTTTCGGCAATAAGCAGCGCCTTATTTAGATATGCATATTGTTTCAACTTAACCGGAAGAAATTCTTCTCTTGGAACTTTTTTTAATGCCTCCAAAACCTCAACATTATGAATACCAAAATCATTCTTTAAAGATAAAATTAATTCTTCTTTTGTGTTAGTAAAATCCATTTTATCGTGTTCAAATGGATTCTACATCCAATTAATAAATATGTACAGCAATTAGGGAAAAATTGAGCAGTAGTAATTAAATAACGCAATTCTTTTTTCAGTTGTCTCATCTTTTGGTGTATAACGGTAAAAAGCTCCGGCTAGACTGCCGGCAGTTTTTTTGTCTTCTGATAATTTCATAGCCACCCAAGCCAGCTCTTTCCAATCGGTCGGGTCTCTTTGTGGTAAAACTGAAAGAAATTCTAAATCTGTGGCTGCAAAGTCAACATTATCGTCAAAATGATAACTTAAACCCCTCTGCCCTGCGCCAAAGTAACCGGTTGACCGATCAAATGCATTTGGATTTCTGGACACGTTGCTTTCGCTTCTGTGAATAATCCAGATTACATACCACTCTATTTCAAATTTTTTGGAAATTGCGTCGTAAATCGGGTAATAAAGCTCGACGTCTTCAATATCGGTCGGAGTAAACCCGTTTATTTTCATCGTACCCAAAATTTGATTCATTGTTTCAATATCATAATCCAACCCCGACTTAACAATGCTCGGTTCCTTGGTTGGAACCTGGTTATTTTCCGTTTCCAACTCAAAATCAAAGTTTGTTAAATACTCATCATTTACGGCCTGATCCGTTCTTAATTCATCAATAACTGAAGGCGCCTGGATAATTGAGCCAAGTTGGTAAGAATTGGTGGCGTCTGAATTTGATTGCAACATAACTCCTGCCACGACAGTAAAAACCCACAATTGTTTAGGCATTTTTTTAGGCAAGTAGTTTTGACTTCTTTCTTTATTCATAACCGTGCCAAGTCAAACTTGGCTGTCGAGTTTTAATCGACGACAAGTCAAACTTGCCTGTCGAGTTTGACTCGACGCAAAAACACACACGCAAATTAAGCGCATGTTGATAACTCTCAAAACTGCCAACAAATCAAGGGAAATACGAAAAAACCCCGCCAAAATAGCGAGGTTAATCAAGAAGAGAAAACTTTAATATTTTCCCCAGCCTATCTCTTTTTTTCAAAAGAGTCTCTCTGGCTTCCTTGACAGCCGCTAAAGTTTAATTAGCTTTTGTCGGATGCTTTATGGATTCTCCATCACTGTTTGATTACAGCTGCGAAGGGCTTCGATTTACTATAGCCAACTCAATCCATTTGCGGAGGAAGGTCCGCGCTTTCAATGTTCTGCAATTGCAGAACAAGAAGTTCTAGCATCTCCATTTTAAAAGTTCTGGTTAAATTTTACGTTATGTGTTATAGGTTTGTCAACCTCATAACTAAAACTTAGAGACCAGTATGTTTGAGGTATATGAATTATCCATTTTAACTCTTGTTAGACCGTATTGATTAACCTGATAGATCCCATTTACAGTCGACGTAGACGTTAAGTATCCGGCCTGACTGATAACTTTTATTACCCGGTTATCGAAGCTTCCATATGGATAACAAAAGTGATTGATCTTTTTGTTTAATCTAATTTCTAGCTCTTTCTTGGACTCAAATATTTCAAACTCTAACTCGGACTGGGAGAGACTTGTTAATTTGCGATGATTTACCCCGTGTGATTGAAAATCTACTAAACCGGCAGAATGGACTTTTTGAATCATTTCCCACGTCATATAAGCGGGTTGACCGACTAAACCAGTTGGAATATAAGAAACTGCTTTTAAATTAAACTTTTGCAGAATTGGCCAGGCGTTATAATAAAAGTCTATGTACCCGTCGTCAAAAGTCAGAATAATCGGGTTTTGCGGCAGAGTCGAGCCGGAATTTAATGCATTGTAAAGTTCGTCAAGCGTAATTGTTGTACGGTTCTTTGAAATCCAGTCCATTTGTTCTTCAAACCTATCAGGAGTCACGGATAAATAATCTCTGGCTTTGTCATTTGGATTGGGGTTATTACCTACGTAATGGTAAGTCAAAATAGGTACTCTCAAACCGTTTTTAACCGGCTTGACAGTAGAAACCGGTATTGGTGTTTTTTCATCATTTTTAAATCTGGAAACCGGTTGTGATTGGGAACTTTGGTTTTGTGTTGATGACGTTGCTTCAATTTGAGCCGATGATGTTGCTTGAGCATTTACACGGGATATGACCTCGGCACTTTTTTCCTCTAAATTTAAGTTTCTCAAAAAGAAAGCGGTATATCCTGCCAAAACCAATAAGAACGCAACAAACAGTCGAGACACGGGGCTCATTCTAACTGAAGAGTTAAAAAAGATCAATCGAAGAGCGTACCGTTTTGTCTGATTCTGGTAAGTAATTGAGAATTTGGATAACAAAGATCCAGTTCTAAAAGATATTTAAATGTCCCAAATCCGTCATCTCCGGCAGTTTTTAATTGATCCAATATCTCATCAGAATAATAACCAGGCAGTAATTCGCTGATTGCCTGCCAAAAAGCGGTTGAATCAAGTTTTTGTAGTTCACGATTTTTATGGAGAGTACTTAAACGATTTTGTGCTTCCATTCGTTTATCTATAGACTCTTTATCTAAATTGGTATTTTTGTAATTATTAATCATTTTTTCGTCCAAGCCGATAACGTGCTGTAAATAGAAAACCGCTATTTGGTCTTTGACTTGAGGAGGAATTACAAATGCATCAATCGTCCATTGAACTTCATTTTGGTCACCAGATTGACTGAAATAAAAATTAACGCGATCATATGCATTAACGATCATTCTTGCCGCACCATCTTTCAAACGTGAATCAATCAGGTTAAATCGGGGTAGTTTTGTCAGTTCTGACACTAAAATGCGGTTTTTTTCGTTCTCAACAGTCATTTTGATCAAAATACAGTCTTTGTTAGAAGATTGTCAACTTCAATTCTCTCTCCTTTGGACCATCAAGCTCCAAAAGCATCACCTTTTGCCAGGTACCCAAATCAAGCCTTCCATCGGCAATAGGAAGACTAATTGAATGACCAATTATTGACGAAAGGATGTGAGACTTTGCGTGACCGGCCTCACCGTCTTTGTGGGCAAAGTTAAAATCCGGAATTAATTGAATCAAATTTTTGACGTCTCTTTTTAAATCCTCATCGTTTTCGCAAATCATCAGTCCGCATGTTGTATGTTTGACCAAAATATTAACCAACCCGTTTGTAATCTTATTCTTATTTAAAATACTTTCGACTTGACGGGTTATGTCAACCAATTCCGTTTTATCCTGCGTTTTCACGCTAAATTTATCATTAATTAGATCCATAATTGGGTTTTGAATTTTTTAAAATACCTGTCAATATTATACCGGCTAAAAACCCGCCGATGTGTGCCCAATAAGCAACGCCTCCATAAATTGCACTCGTATCAATTATAGAGGTTATTCCCGAGAAAAATTGAATCACAAACCAATAAACGATCATAATAGCAGCCGGAATGCCAATTACCACTGGAAACAAAAATACCGGAACTAACGTGTCGATTGTGTGACGGGGAAAAAGGATCAAATAACCGGCCAATACTCCGGCAACAGCTCCGGAAGCACCTAACATCGGAATGGTCGATTCCTGAAAGAAAAAATATTGAGTTAACATCGCCAGAATACCTGATATAAGATACAAAAACAGGTATTTAATTTTCCCAAGAGCTGCTTCCACGTTATCTCCGAAAATCCATAAAAACCACATATTTGAGGCGATGTGCAAAAACCCACCGTGTAAAAAATTGGCTGTTAAAAACGGAGTAAGCGAGCCAAAATCCGAAAAATTTACATTTGCCGGAACCAAAGCGTATTGAACAGTAAAAGTCTCTATCGAAGGAGCTAAAAGCTGCTGCACAAAAACATATATATCAACCAATATTAAACCTAAGGTGATTACGGGAAAACCGCGAAGCGGATTACTGTCTCTTAATGGGAACATCTGTTTTTATTTAATCTAAACCCGGTTTATGGCCCTAAATTTTGTGGCGGTTGTCATTTCTTATTCCTAATAACTATGTCAGGATTATGATTTGGACCATCAACCAGCCAATGTCTTGCCTCAAAGCTAGTTACACCGATATCTGCATCCCCACCATGATCCTTATAAATTGGTTTACGAACCTTTATAGTTTCCGGTACTTTCCTCCACCTGCCATCAATAAATCGCGTTCGCAAAACAACAGATTTAGAATCCTCGTATCCGACAACTTCCTTCATATTCATCTATTTTTAATCCATCAATGATTCAAAAGCAAGACGTATTCGCCTTACTTGAATGTGTCAAGATCATTAAATTTTAATTGGTAAGACTTGTCGCCGAAGTAGCCGTTGACTTCAGGTCTGATAATTTCGATCCCGAGTAAAGAAGCCGGCAAAATTGTGTAGTAACCGTATTTTTGATTTATCAAATCTACTGCACTGGTAACTTTTTCCATTTTTTGGTCTTTTTCAAAAAGCGAATAAGTTACCAATTCCTTTTTAGTCAGCATCCCCAAAGTAATTCCGGCAAACCTAACCGGCCCGCCTCGACTCGTCAGCTTATCAGGCGAGGCGGGAAAGTTCCAGTTAAATTCCTCAAAAATTTGTTTTTCAACCTGGAATAAATCGTCTCCCCGGTCAATATAGCGTTTTAAGGTTTTGTGACCCCAAGCCGAGTTGTATTTACCGCCTCTTATTGAAAGTCCGACATATCTGCCTGCCAAACCCATTTTGCGGGCCTTAAAGGCTGCTTCTTCCCCTAAATTTCTAATTAATCGTAAAATCTCGTCATAAGTTGTTAAATCACGGTAGGTTGTAAAAGTTCGCGAAACGGATTTTGCATCCGGAATTTGCCGGTAAGCAGTTAAAAGAGACGTGTCTATCCCTCGGGAAATATTATAAAGGTGTAAACTCCAAAAAGGCCCAAAGTGACGCTTTAAAAATTCAATAGAACAATTACGAAGTTTGGCGAAATTATTAATTCCCAAATTTCTAAGATGCCGGTTTAAACCGTATCCCAATCCGCAAACATCCGTTAAATCCGACTTATCCAAAATCTCTAATTTGTTTTCATCACAAATTAAAAAAATTCCGTCCGGCTTAATTTGGCTTGATGCAAGTTTGGCAAGCAGTCTGTTGTGTGAAATCCCGACCGAACAAGTTACCCACTCACCAATTTCTTTTTTAATTTGCTTCTTTATTTCGATTGCAATATTAAAAACGTGACCGAAAAACTTTTCCGTTTCAGTAACGTCCATAAAAACTTCGTCTAATGAGAAAACTTCAAGATAAGGAGTAAATTTTGAACAAATTTTAATAAAGCGCTTGGTAGTATCAGCATAACGATCAAAATTAGCGGGTACTAAAACAATATTCGGATAAAGCTTGCGGGCCTCCCAAACAGTACTGCCGGTTTTTATTCCGAATTTTTTTGCTTCAACCGAGGCGGCGATGATACAACCCCGGCCTTCGGCTTTAACAATTCCAACCGGTTTACCCCGCAAAGAAGGATTTGCCTGTTGTTCAATCGTGGCAAAATATGAATTGAAATCAACATGCAAAATTAATTTTGCGCCAAATCCATTGGTTGTAATTTTTTCAAAATCCATCTGAAACTCTCGTTTGAAAACTCTATTTCGTAAATTGCGCTGTCAGACTCCATAATAAAAGAGTGGATTTTTTCGAGTCCGTTTCGGCGGCTTGAAGAGAAAACCAGTTTTTTAAAATTTATAATCCGTTTATTCCAGCGCATTTTTACGGGGAAAATTTTGCCCGTGTCAAAAAAGGTCATAACTTTAACTTTTTGATTAACTTCCACCATAACGAAGTTATAAGTCTTAAGTTATAAGTGCTAAATAATTTCTAAGCTTGTTATTTTTTTAACTTATAACTTGTAATTTGTAACTCATAACTTCCATATATTACCCGAAAATAACCCGAAAATCAATACGCAAGTTTGGAAGTGATAAAATGAATTAATGCAGGAAAAGTTAACAACAAAATTATTAGCCGATGCTGAATTAATTCTTCTTTTAACAGACTGGAACGATGTAGTCATTGATTTAAGAGAAACGCTAGAATCCTCTCAACAAATTTCAGTTCTGCCGTTTGATACTATACCCCTGAATAATCACAAACTAGCACTAATTAAAATCAACGAAATTATCAGCAAAAACCGTCCGGAGGTCTTTGCCGCAAAAGATATTCTTACCATCAATTTCGAGGACGTTGGCGACATCAGACAAAGTATCAGCTGGAAACTGCTCAAGGCAGTAATTATTAACAAAACACTTAATAAAGATAACAGGCCGGATGTTGACAAAGAATTAGAGAGGGTAATAACACAACCTAGATCCGAAGAATCAATTTGGCAAAATCCTAAATTCTAGGTGGCGAACTTCCCCAACACAAGAATAACCAAAACCGACCATATCAGGGAAAATATTAAAGTTATTTGACCTTCTCTTTTATAATTCGGCTCCGAATATAAACTAAAGCCTAAAATCAATCCGGAAGGAACGGGCTGGAAAAAGCTAATGATTAATCCGGCTATTAACCACTTTTTCTTTGGAGTAAGCCAGAACGTAATCGAAGTTTTGGTTGCCATAAATGTTTATTTCTTTTGTTAACATATTAAACACTTGGGAATCGAAATTCAACTTTAATTTAAAAATATAACTTTCAAGCTGATTTGCAATTAAATAACTCCAAACAACAAAATAAAATCCGGCCGTAAAAGCCGCAACAAAAAGACTTATATTAAAAATCAAGTTTAAAAACGGTATTGATATTATTATTGCACCGGAAAAATAACCTAAACTATCTGATGAAAACAGTTTGGTTTGGGGATAGTAATTGACATCGTAGAGATTAAGCACTCCTAAGTCGTTCACTTTTTCTTCCCAAAAAACACCTAAACGAAATATAAACTACGTGTCTAAAAAAAACAAGCATAAAAATATTTGGGGATGAATTAGTATGACTTAAAAATATTGCTCATCTGGTGATTGACCCTTAAAAAAATTTGTGAGTATGCTGTTAATGTAAATGACTGTTTTGCAACTTAGAAATCTTCAGAAAAAAGCCAGTTCAAATCTTGCTTCAGTTTCCAAAAGCGGAGCAATTCTAGCAGCTGCCAAAGGCCAGCCCTTTTCGGCGATTTTCGGCCGCGACGCGCTTGTTACGTTTATAATTTTGGCAGAAGCCCACAAAATTTCACCAAACTCCAAATTTTTATCTACCATTAAAAAAAATCTTTTAACCCTTGCTCAAAACCAAGGACAAAAAGTAGACAACCAAACTGATGAAGAACCGGGGAAAATTGAACACGAAAACCGCTCCGGAATTTTTAATCAGCAAAGACTTTTGGAACTTCAAAAAAACAACTGGCCGGTAAAAAAGGATCAAAACAGACAATTGTACTTACGTTATTGGGGATCTATCGATTCAACTCCGCTTTTTATTGTTGCAATCGTTGAATATTTAAAGATTAGCAGCGATTGGGATTTCTTTTACAACATCGAGGGTAATTTCAAAAAGGCACTTTTATGGCTTGAAGATTATGGCGACGTGGACGACGATAGTTTCATTGAATACAAAAGCAAAAACCGCAGCGCCTTAATAAATCAGGGATGGAAAGACTCAAATAACTCTGTTTTGACCGAAACCGGACAACATCCAAAAGAACCGATAGCTTTAGTCGAAATTCAGGGATACACGTATTGGGCATTTAAAAACGCGGCCTGGGTGTACGAGCACATCGGAAACCACAAACTTGCAGACCACTTACTTCGTATGGCTTTAAGACTGCGGGGAAAGTTTAATCAAAAGTTTTGGATGAAGGATAAAAAATTTTTTGCTCACGCATTAGACGGCGACAAAAAACAAATAAAGGATATCGTTTCTAATGCCGGCCACCTTTTAATAACCGGAATTTTAGACCGCGAAAGAGCCGAAAAAATTGTTCAAAGACTAATGCTTGCAGATATGTTAACTCCCTACGGAATAAGAACTTTGAGCTCAAAATCCCCGCACTTTAAATTTGATAAACTCGATTTGGGAATTCAGGACGAAGCTTATCACAACGGCACTGTTTGGCCGTTTGATAATGCAATTATTGCAATGGGAATGAAAAAGTACGGTTTTAACGGAGAAGCAAAACTCATAATTGAAGGAAATTTAAGAGCAGTTCAAAAACTGGGAGACACTGAATTATTTCAGGTTTCTCCGGAAGGAGAACTTGTCAGATTTATTAAAGCATCAAATCCCCAAACCTGGACTTCAGCAAGTACACTGCTTTGGACATTGACTCTTTATGAGCTTGAGCGGGTAAGCAGAGATAAGAGACCGTTTATGATTGACAAAATGATGGCCGCAATCAGAGCAGTTCCAAAGTTTTGAATTGAAAACCCCGACACAAGATTTGCCACAACCAGTAAAATTACTGCATTAATCACAAAAGTAAAAAGCCCCAAGGTAATTACATTAATTGGAAGTGTCAAAAGTACAACTACCGGTTTAATAAACGTGTTAACTAAACCCAAAAGCAGAGCAGTTACAATCGCAGTAACCAGTGAATCAACCTGAAAACCCGGCACTAAACGGGTTATTAAAATTAATACAAAAGCATTAATTAAAAGCTTAACTAAAAGTTCAATCATCTACTAAATAAATATTATCATAATTGACATACATGATGCATTAATGCTAATATAGACCTATAATATTGGACGGGGAGGTTTAACTATGTCTCCTGAAAAAGCTGTTACAGCCAGAGAGTTGGCCATTAAAGAATTGCCGAGAATTATTCAGGGTGAGATTAGGGCAAGTGCTGACGGCAGGTTCAAAGGGGGTCTCTTCACCCGAGACGCTTCCTACTTCGGCTTACAAACTTTAGATAAACCCCAAAACGGCGAGATCTCCATAATTATGGATGGTTTAAAAACAAGCTTAAGAGAAATTGCTTCCCATCAGGGTACTAAATTTGACCCCGCAACAGCAGAAGAACCGTTTAAAATGCCTCACGAAAAACACGGCAGGGATGCTGACCAAAACCACGTCTCCAAAAGTTCTTTGGCCAACTGGGTTGAAGATCACTTTGAATTGATAAATTATTTATCCGATGATGCTACTCCTTTGTGGATTTGTCTTTTTGGGAAATACCTGTCGGTGACCAACGACTCACAATTCAGAGACGAACTTTTTCCAAATTTTGAAAAAGCCTTAAGATGGTTGAATAAATTTAACACCGGTTTGATTTTTTCTTCCGGAAACCATGGCTGGAAAGACTCCGGAGACGCTTTCGTTAAAGAAGACGGAACATATCCAAAGTATCCAATAGCTCTGCTTGACGTAAATTGTTTCGCATATCTTGCTAATTTAAGCGCAGCTGAAATTTATGAATCTATCACAGACCAAGCAAAAGCCGGATTTTTAAGAAAAAAGGCAATAGTTCAGCAAAGACTTATAAATAAACTTTTTTGGGTTGAGGATATGAAATTATTTGCACCGGCAATCGACGCTTCCTGGAAACCAATTAAAATAACTACCAGCGATTCGGCAATAGCTTTGTGGAGCGGAGTAGTTGATTGGGACAAACAAGCGGTAGTTGCACAACGATTGCTTGACGGCGATTTATTTATCGAAAGCCGGGGTTTGAGAACCAGAAGCACTCTTTCGAGTCAATATAATCCCAAAAAATATCAAAATGGTAACGTCTGGAACCAGCTCGCACCGATCGCTGCTTTAGCCTGCGAAAAAACAAGCCTTTTTGACGAAGCAGAAAAATTTGACGCCTGCATTTCCACAATTGCCAAAGAAGGCTTTAAAGAGCTTGACGGAGTCGACTTAAATGGCAATACATTTCCTTATACCGAAGAAGATAGAGAAGTTGCCTGCAAGGGTCAAACATGGGTCATAGGCGGAGTTTTGGGCCGCACATTACTCTAACTTCTAAATAGCCCAAACTTAATTCTTTAATGTTTTTTTAAATATGCGACCTAATTAGTGAATATCTTGGTAAGTCCCTCGCTACGCTCGGGATAAGCATTTTTCAGTCGGTAAAAACCTGCGTAAACATTTTACCATAAATTCCGCCGTCTAAAACTCCGATACCGATTTTACCAAAATCCGGGTCTAATATATTACGTTTATGTCCCGGACTATCCATAAGTCCCTCGTGGGCTATGGTCACATTTGGTGCATAAGCCAGATTTTCTCCGGCAACAAAATATCCTACCCCGGAACTTCCAAGTCTGTCTCCAACATCATCACCTTCAGGTGAAACGTGAGAAAAATAACCTCTTTCAAACATATCTTTTGAGTGAGCCCGGCCGACTTCTCTCAACGCCGGATCAAACTGCAACGGCTTTATACCCCTTTGCTCCCTTTCTAAATTTACCAGTTCAATCATTTTTTGCTCAGATCCGGGATCGATCGACAACACTTTTTGAGTGAATTTAAGATCAATCGTTTCACCGCTTCCGGTTCGGATAGTCAAAAAGTTCAAACCTTGTTCAACCGCTCCGCCGAAAATCCCCTTTAAAGGTTTTTCAAACCTTGAAGTTTGAGTAACAATCCTGGAGCCGGTTTGAGATTTAAAGATTGCTTCTTTTACTTTTGCAGGGACCGGCAAAGAAACAAGCAGAGTTAAAATAAATCCAAAAAGAACTAAACAATTGACAATTGACGGTATGGGGGAAAAGATTTTATCAACTTTCGAGGAAATCCAACTTTTTGGAATTCTTTTAATCAAGCCTCTAATAAAAGCAAAATAGATAAACTCAATAAAAAACCAAACAGTAAAAAAACCAATTGGGTTTCCGAATGTTGAAGGTATTTGGAAAAACTTTTCTAATAGTTTTGCAACCAGTCCAAAGAAACTCAAAGCACCTAAAAATGCCAGAGCAAAACCAACCAGTTCGATCGTTTGAGCAATGAACCCGGTTCGAAACCCCTCGATTAAATAAACCAATAACAATATTAGAAGCAGTAGATCAATCCAGTTTCCCGGGAAAAACATTTTTTAGATAGGTGTTGCTTTATTAAGTCAAATGCTAATTATAGTTTTGCTTTTCTCCATCCGGCGCTGACTGCTTCTTCTTCGCTGCAGAAAAAGCGCTCGCCTTTACTTTCATTAATTTGCGTCTTGTCATAAAATTTCTGACCGGGAAGATGGTAAATCTTTTCGTTATCTATTGAAATATTTCCTTTTATCAGGCAACTTGTTATACCCGCAACATCCTTATTGGTTCTGCATTCTCCCCAAAGGCCAATATTATCGTTTCTGGCAACCTGTTCACTTGTTATAAATATTTGCTGGTATTTAACGTCGGGCGGGAAAGTTGAAACATTAGCAAATCCTTCCGCAACCAGTTGATTATTAACAAATGTCTCTCCCTGATAAACATACCTCAAAAGCCTACCGTATTGATCAGTTTCGCTAACGTCTTTTTCAAGCCTGACCATTTTACCTTCAACTAATTCTTTATTTTTATTTGAGGCTGAAAGGGCAAAACACTCAACAGGTTGTTCGGGGTTAACGCTCTCCGGTGTATCAATTCCGATATACCGAACCCGTTTTGTGCCTTCGATCTCAATCGTATCACCGTCAATTACCCGCGTAACCTGGACCAGCTCGTCAAAATTCTTTCCCGCTTCGCTTGCCAAATTTGTCTGCTGTCCGGCAATCTGCCCTGAACTTTGTTGAAGGGCAACTTGTCCGGCTTGTTCACCCGCAACTTCCATCGGGGAATTTTGTTTGACTTGAGGTCTAAAAAAACTTTGGGTACCAAGAAGGAGCGTAAAGCCAATTGTAAAAACTACTACAATCAAAGCACGGATTAGATATTTATTCATCCTTGCCTTAATTTACGATACTTGCAAACGATATTCAACCTCTTCACCTATTGTTGTTGGTTTTCCGTGACCGGGAAAAACCTGGACGTCTTTAGGTAGTTCAAAAAGTTTTTGCAGAGATTTCTCAATTAACGGTCCGCTTGATCCGGGTAAATCCGTTCGACCGATGGTGTGGTAAAAAAGCGTATCACCCGTAATAAGCAGTTTTTCCTTTTCCAAATAATAACAACTGCTTCCTGGTGTGTGACCGGGTGTATGAATTACCTTAAACACGAGACTGCCGACCTTTATTTGATCCTGATCTTTGAGCATTTTATCCGCTGTCGAAGGTATAACGGGATAATTGTGTTTTTTGGCAAAATTAGAGTAATCATAGTTTAGGGTTCTTGCATCCGAAGCATGGATTAAAATTTGAGCGCCGGTCATATCGGCCAAAATTGCGTTTTCGGCTATGTGATCAGGGTGCGAGTGGGTATTAACGATATATAAAAGTTTTGCATCTCTTAAATCATCAATGATTTGACCTGATCCTCCTCCAGGATCAAAAACCAAAGCTTGTCCCCCGTCAATTATTAAATAAGGGTGTTCCCTAATCGGCCCGACCGTATAAGTTTTAAAAATCATTACAATTTAGAAGGATTTACCCGAATGATTTTATCATCACCCTCGCCGGCAACTCCTCGACCGTCGCGGTTATTTGTAGTTAGGTAAAGCAAACCGTCCGGACCGACGATTGCCTCTCTAATTCTTCCTAATTCTTTATTCAAATACCTTGAAAGTTGACCGTTTTGTATGTCGTATTTAAAAAGCGAAGAACCCCTAAGTCCTGCAAAGTAAATTGATCCGTCCAAAAAGGCTGTTCCCGATGGTGCCCACGTGTCCGAACCGGAGTGAACTTGCGGCCTTACCATCCCATCGCGGATTTGATCTCCCCGAATTTCAGGCCAGCCGTAATTGATTCCTGACTGAATTTTATTTAACTCATCCATTGCACTTGATCCGTGCTCGGTCACCCAAACACCGCCGTCTTTATCCCAGGTGATTCCTTGAGGATTTCGGTGGCCGAAAGAAAATACTTCGTTATTAAATGGGTTGCCGGGAGCCGGGTTTCCTTCGCCATCTACTCTTAAAATTTTACCTGCTTTTGAATTTTTGTCCTGGGACCGTGAAGGTTCCTGGGCATCTCCGGTTGTAATATATAAGTAACCATCCGGCCCGAATTTAATTCTGCCACCATTGTGATTTGAAGCTCCGGGTATTTGATCAACTATTGTTCGGGGGTTTTGAAGCCTTTTTCCGTCAAATTCAAAACTTACAACTCTATTCAAAGTGTTTCCGCCGCTTTCACCGTAAGTATAATATACATAAATTAATTTATTTTCTTTAAAGTCGGGATGGATCGTAATTCCCAATAATCCACCTTCACCAATGTGTTTCACTTCTGAAATTGTTGAAATTGGTTGTTCCATTAAATTCCCGTCTTTGTCAATCAAGCGAACTCTGCCCGGTCTTTCGGTAAACAAAATTGAGTTATCAGGCAAAAACACCAGCGCCCAGGGAATTTCCAAATTTGAAGCAACAACTGATAAACGGGGAATGTCCGAAGCTACCGGTTCTTCACTGCCTGATTTGTTGTTTGTAACTTGGGGAATTTGGGGAAGATCTTTCGCTCTTTTGGATTTAAATTCAAAGTGGTAGAAACCATATACTCCAAAAACAAAAACTAAAATCGCAATCAAAAAAATCCAGACACGGGAAAACATTTAAAAGAATTTTACCACAAAAACCGTGACTCGCACAGGACTTGCTAAACATACATTCAGCATAAACGAAATAGTCACTTCTTTTCGAAAAATTGACGAGAGCGGGGGCACCCTTCAATAATTTCAGGGTAAACAGGGATTGGAATGGAACACTTTGGTGGATGATATTTTACTTATAAACGATTTTCTTGAAAGACTTGAAATTCAAACTGCTTAGTAAAGTGAAATTTGATACAATACTCTTTGTAATGACTCCCGAAGATAAAACTATTGAGCAGGGCTCTGGGAAACCTCTATTTGAATTACTGAGAAATATGAACGAGCCCCATAGAACAGGAAGAAGACAGTATGAAAGACGCTCAAAATATGTACATAGCCTGATAACGGGAGAAGAATTGGAAATTCCAAATGGTTGGTCGGATGTCTTATATGAATGTCTTATAGATCTTGAGCAGAAAGACCCTGCCGAAATAGAACCGACTCAATGTCTAAATTGTGAAGCAACAATGTCATTTGAGAAATTTACTAGCACTGGTCAAATGACTGGAGACTTGCAAACTACTGCTCATATGGTAATAAGAAATATTCCGCTTTTTAGATGCGAACCATGTAAAGAGGTACTAACCCCAATGGCTTCTGTAATGGAACTTCAGCAAAGAGCCTTTGCTGCTTATAAGCAACTAAATATATGGCCATATTCCGAAATGAAAGATTTTGAAAAGTACGATTTGTTACTTCCGATAGTTGGCTTCTTCTAGATTTTTCATCG
>DATCJB010000009.1:0-32680 GCA_036507455.1 Patescibacteria group bacterium
GTTATCCCAAAAGGTTGTGACGATAGAATATTTTAAAAAGCTTGCAAATACTGCTAAAAAAAGACTTGAAAAATTAAAGTATATGAATGTCTTAGTAGTAAACGGTGACGGAAGAAAAGGTTTCGAGCAGGAAGCTCCGTTTGATAAAGTGATAATCACCGCAGGTTCGGAAGAAGTTCCTAAAAGCCTAATTTTTCAATTAAAGGCCGGAGGAATACTAGTTGCTCCGATAGGACCGCAGGGCAGTCAAAGATTATTAAAGTTTGTAAAGAAAAATGGAGGGGTAAAGTTAGCTGAAGACTTAGGGGAATGCCAATTTGTACCACTTTTGGGTAAGCCTATATTTGGGACATTAGATATGGGTAAATAATTTATACATGAATAATATAATTACTCAAACAAATATTAATTTTATTAAACAACACGTTTATCAAGTAAGTCAGGTTAATAAACTTGCCCGTGAGAGTTTGGAAAAAATTTCAATTTGGGTTGAAGGAGAAGTAAGTGAATTTAATAAAAACCCAAAATACGCTTTTGTTTACCTAAAGTTAAAAGATGATCAGGCCTCTCTTTCCTGTATTTCGACTTTTAAAGTTTTTAACCAATTCGGTGAAAGTATTGTTGGTCAAAAAATTTTAGTTTTTGGATATATGACATTGTATGAAAAAGAAGGCCGTTTTCAATTTTCAATTAAACAAGTTGAAGCAGTCGGGGAAGGATTACTTCAAAAAAAACTGGATGAGTTGATTTTAAAACTTAAAGCTGAAGGTTTATTTGATACGAAACATAAAAAAACAATTCCTGCTTACCCAAAGAAAGTTTGCGTTGTCACATCATATGATTCAGCGGCCTGGAATGATTTTAAACGTCATACAGTAGGAAAGTTTCCGGTTATCCAATTGTTTGTAGCAGATGTCAGAGTTCAAGGTAATAAATCAGTAGAGCAACTGCTTACAACTTTACCAATTGTAGATAATAAGAACTTTGACGTAATTGTTGTTACAAGAGGAGGCGGATCTTTAGAAGATCTGGCTGCATTTAACGATGAAATGGTCGCGAGGACAATTTTTAAAATGAAAACTCCAACAATCGTTGCGATTGGTCATGAATTTAACGAATCTTTAGCCGAATGGGTTGCTGATGTTAGAGCTTCAACTCCGACTGATGCGGCAAACATCATAACAAGTAATTATTCTAAACTGGAAGAAAAACTGGACTATTTTAGTCGACAGTTATTAACTAAATCAAATTATTATTTTATGACTAATTTTCAACTACTTGATCATCTGCACTTTCGTTTAACTCAAATAAAGTACTCATTTAAAGAGTTGCCCCAAAAATTATTTGGACTTAACCAGTATTTGAAAGTTCATGAAAAATCACTAATTTTTGAAGCTGATCGATCTTTGGTTGATTTGTATTTTAAACTCAATAAAAACATTCTAACTAAGTTCACTTACAATAATCAGAAGTTAGAAAATTTAGAGAGATCATTATTTTTACTTTCTCCTCAAAATACCCTAAAACGCGGTTACGCTATCGCCACCAATTTTAAGGGAAAAGTAATAAAAAGTATCAAATCTGTTGAAGTTGGAGAACAAGTTGGGGTAAGATTGGCAGACGGAAATTTATCAACTAAAGTAAAATCAAAATCAAATGTCAAAATCTGATCAAAGTCTATCATTTTCAAAGGCACTGAAAAGACTGGAAGAAATTATTGAAAAACTTGAAAGTCCTGATCTGGACTTAGAAGATGGGCTAAAGCTTCTGGAAGAAGGGGTTACTCTTCACAAAATCTGCAAAGCTAAATTGACTCAAGCCAATGAAAAAATCACAAAGATTTTATCAATCGATTCAAAAGACCCAAAATGATTCTATTACTTCACGGTGATGATATTGTAAAAAGCCGCCAGTATTTACAGGATTTTAAGAAAAGTGAAAAATTTGACGAGATTAAGGTTTATTCTTCAAACGATATTAACTTGACGGACTTGACTAATCAGCTTGCAAATCAATCACTGATCGCTTGCAAAAGACTGATTATAATTGAAAATTTATTTAAAAACACAAGTTTTGAATTAAAAAACTTTAAAATAATTGACCAAGACGTAGATCTTGTTATTTGGGAGGATCGACTATTGGCCCCTACCAAGATTAAACAGATTGAAAAAGTGGGAAAGGTGTATCAATTTAAAATTGAGCCGTTAATTTTTAAATATCTTGATGCAATTTACCCAGGGAATGTTAAAAATTCTTTGGAACTTTTAAAAATATTAATAAAAAAGGAGGATGGACAATTTATTTTCGCGATGTTAATCAGGCACTTTAGAACACTATTTCTCGCATCAACACCGTCAGGATTGGATTCTCTGAAAAGACAGCTTGCTGATTGGCAACTATCAAAGTTTGTTTTTCAATCAAAAAAATTTAACACGGACAAAATTAAAAAATCATTAGAACTTCTGCTCGATATTGATATTAAAGTAAAATCCGGCAGCGTTTCAGGTATAGATCAGGAATTGGTTGACTTCACATATAGATTGACCAAAACCTCTTCAAATAGATAAGATAGATTAGAGCCAAATTTCCAATTTAACTGCTCAATGGCTAAATACGTTGTAAATATTTCTGAAGTTGATAAAGAAGATATTCCTTTAGTTGGTGGTAAAGGGGCGAATTTAGGAGAGATGACTCAGGCAAAATTGCCTGTCCCCGGGGGATTTATTGTAACTTCAGCTGCATATTTTGATTTTGTTAAATCTACTAAAATAGATCAGCAAATCAAAGAAACCTTAACAAACCTCAACTATCAAAATTATGACGTGTTAAAATCTGCCTCTTCCAAACTTCAAAGATTAATATCAACCTCCAAAGTTTCAGTTGAAATTGAAAAGGAAATTAAAAATGCATATAAGAAATTAGGCAGGAATACCTACGTGGCAGTAAGGTCTTCAGCCACTGCCGAAGACCTTCCTGAAGCTTCATTTGCCGGTCAGCAGGCGACCTTTTTAAACGTAAAAGGTGAAAATGACGTGGTTAAATCAGTTCTGGATGCCTGGGCATCACTATTTACAGAGCGAGCAATTTTTTATCGTGAGGAGCAAAAATTTGACCACACAAAAGTTGGGATAGCTGTTCCGGTTCAAAAAATGGTCAACTCAGAGTTTTCCGGAGTTTGCTTCAGCGTGGATCCGATTACCAACAACAAAGATTTAATAATAATAGAAGGTATTTACGGTTTAGGAGAAATGATCGTGTCAGGAGCCGTTACTCCCGATCACTATGAAGTCGATAAAAATGATCTGGAAATAGTCAATAAACAATTATCAACACAAAGGGAACAGTTGATCAGATCAGGAGGGAAAAATAAACACCTTGCAGTATCGAAAGCTTATCAGGACAAACAAAAAATATCAGACCAATTAATAATTGAAGTTGCAAGACTGGCAAAAAAATTAGAAAAACACTACTTTTTCCCTCAGGATATTGAATGGGCAATAGAAAAGAACAAGGTTTTTATTGTTCAAACCAGGCCAATCACAACCTTAGCCAAAAGCGATAAGGCAAATACTCTAAGAGAATCCCAAGAATTAAAATCTTCAACTGAAAATCTTAACTTAATTCTTGAGGGTTCTCCTGCATCTCCCGGCGTAGGTACCGGAAAAGTGATCATTGTTTTAGACCCAAAGGAAATAAATAAAGTTAAAAAAGGCGACGTTTTAGTTGCACCAATGACAAATCCTGATTATGTTCCTGCAATGAGAAAAGCTACTGCGGTAGTTACGGATAAAGGTGGACGCACTTCTCACGCGGCTATAGTATCAAGAGAACTTGGAATCCCTGCCGTTGTCGGAACAGAGCAAGCGACGGACAAGTTAAAGGAAGGTCAAATCGTAACCGTCGACGGTGCAAACGGTAAGGTTTACCGGGGAGCAGTTAAATTGGTATCAAAGCAAATACAACCAAACGCTGCTGAACAGGAACGGATATCCCATTTAAAAACAGCGACCAAGATTTACCTGAATTTAGGTGAACCGGAAAGAGCTGAAGAACTTGCCAAAAAAAATGTTGACGGTGTCGGACTTTTGAGAGCTGAATTTATGATTGCAGAAATTGGTATTCACCCAAAAAAATTAATTGCCGATAAAAAATCAAATTTATTCATTGATAAATTATCAGAAGGACTTGAAACATTTTGCAGGGCATTCGGTGACAGGCCGGTAATTTATCGGGCCACTGACTTTAAAACTAACGAATATAGAAATTTAAAAGGAGGCGAGCAATATGAACCGCAGGAAGAAAACCCGATGCTTGGATTTAGAGGAGCCTTTAGATATGTTTCCCATCCGGAAGTTTTCAAATTGGAAATTGAAGCTATTAAAAACGTCAGAAACAAAAAAGGTTACAAGAATTTGCATCTTATGATTCCGTTTGTCAGAACCGTAGATCATTTAGTTCAGGTTAAAAAGATTCTTGCCGTGAACGGACTAAACAGGAGCCATTCTTTCCGTTTGTATTTGATGGTGGAGATACCATCAAACATCATATTAATGGATAAATTTGTCGAAGTCGGGATTGACGGAATTTCCATTGGTTCTAATGATTTGACGATGTTAATTTTAGGTGTCGATCGGGATAATGAAGAGCTTGCAAGTGTTTATGATGAACGAAACGAAGCGGTTCTTTGGGCTTTAGAAAAAGCCGTAACGACGGCCAAAAAACTGGGTGTCACAAGCTCTATTTGCGGTCAGGCTCCGTCTACATATCCGGATCTGACCGAGAAATTAGTATCCTGGGGAATAACCTCGGTTTCGATCAATCCGGACGTTATAGATAAGACAAGAGAAATCGTTTACGCAGCCGAGCACAAGTTAGTGCATTCTAAGGATTAATAGAAATTATCAGAAAATGATATGCCGATAAACCTGAAAAACTAAACTATTAAATACAATGGCAAAAATCACAAAAATCATGTCAAGGGAAATTTTAGATAGCAGGGGAATGCCGACAGTTGAATCAAAAGTTGTTCTTGACGACGGTTATTATGGAATTTCTTCCTGCCCGACAGGAGCTTCAACTGGAAAATATGAATCGGTTGAAATTAGGGACAAGGACGTAAAAAGATATACGGGTCTTGGAGTCTTACAAGCTGTTTCTAATATTGAAAATGTCATAAGGCCTAAATTAGTCGGAATGGAAGCTTCAAATCAACAGGAACTTGATCAGGCTTTAATAACTCTTGACGGAACTGAAAATAAGAAAAAATTGGGCGTAAATAGTATATTGCCCGTTTCAATGGCAGTTGCAAAAGCGCAATCAGCAAGTCAAAGAATTCCCTTGTACTATTATCTTGGTAAGATTTTTCAAAAGACCGAGTCACCAAAATTTCATATCCCTACTCCCATTTTTAACGTAATGAACGGTGGTAAACACGGAGCGGGTAATTTGGAATTCCAGGAATTTTGGGTTATTCCTTCCCAGACAAAACCGTATTCCCAGGCTCTGCAGATGGGGGTAGAAATATATTTTGCGGTTAAAAAAGTTCTGATATATAAAAGTGCAATTCATTCGGTTGGTGATGAAGGAGGATTTGCGCCTAATTTGTACACAAACGCTGATGCTCTGGAAATATTAGTGGAAGCAATCACTCAAACACAATATGAATTGGCACACGACGTTTTTTTGGGGCTTGATTTGGCAGCCAATCATTTTAAATCGGGTTCCGCATATCAAATAAAAGACAGGTCAAATTCGATGAACGCGGCAGAACTTGTCGAATTTTACAAAGAATTAATTGAAAGATATAAGCTTTTGGCAATTGAAGATCCGTTGGGTGAAGATGATTTTAAAGATTGGACGTATTTAAACAGCCAATTGGGCAACAGGGTAATGGTAGTTGGGGATGATTTGTTAGTTACAAATCCAAAACGTCTGGAAAGGGCAATTAAAGAAAAAGCCTGTAATGCAATTTTAGCTAAACCGAACCAAATCGGAACAATTAGTGAAACTTTTGAAGTTTTGGAAAAATCAAATGCTAATGATTTCAAGGTTATCATTTCTCACAGATCAGGAGAAACTAATGATAGCTTTATAGCTGATCTCGCAGTCGCAGTGAACGCAGATTATGTAAAGTTTGGGGCGCCGGCCAGAGGAGAAAGGGTTGCTAAGTATAACCGCTTACTTGAGATTGCAATTTCTCTGGTAAAAAGTAAACCCGTCCAAGCTCAACAGGTTCAAAAATAAACTTCCGAGGACATTGCAGTCCCCGGTTTTGACCAATTTGATAAATTGTCTATGATTAAGACACAAATATCTCGTAAGTTTGATTTTCTTTCACTTCATTCGTGGATTGTTAATCCACGGTTTTCGTGAAGTCAAAATAAAATGGTAAAACCAATCGTACTTGTCATATTGGACGGATGGGGAATTGCCGAAAGCAGTCCCGGAAACGCCGTTGAACTTGCCATTACTCCTACACTTGACCGATTATTTGCTTCTTATCCAAATTGTGAACTAATTGCTTCTGGAGAATCGGTCGGATTGCCAAAAGACCACCCTGGGAATTCGGAGGTTGGCCACTTAAATCTTGGCGCCGGAAAAATCGTTTACCAGGATTTGGCAAGGATAAATATGGCAATAGCCGACGGATCATTTTTGGAAAATCACGCCATTAAAAAAGCGATTGAGAATTGTCAGGTTAATAAAACAAATTTTAATATTTTTGGACTGATAGGTTCCGGAGGTGTTCACAGCTATCGGGAACACATATACGCAATTCTTTGGATTTGTAAAAGACAAGGTTTGGCAAAAAACCAAGTTAAACTCCATCTTTTTACTGACGGAAGAGATTCAGCACCTACATCCTCGCCGGTATTTATTGCAGAGCTTGAAAAGAAAATTGAAGAGATAGGTGTTGGGGAAATTGCAACAATTTCAGGAAGGTATTATGCAATGGATAGGGATAACCGATGGGAAAGAACACAGCTTGCTTATGAAGCAATTGTTGACTCAAAGGGTCCAAGAGCAAAATCAGCTTTGGAAGTTATTGATGCTTCATATAAAAATTCCAGGACCGATGAATTCATCATTCCGACGGTGATAGTGGATCAAAAGGGTAATCCAAAAGGTCAGGTTAAAAATAAAGATTCGGTAGTATTTGTTAATTTTCGTCCTGACCGGTCCAGACAATTGACAAAATCATTTGTCATAAAGGATTTTTCCGAAATAGAAGTACCGGCGGGTATTTTTGATCACCAGTTTCACGGTCACGAAGGACTTGAAGCTTTTGAGTTATCAAAAAGCAAGAAGGTAGTGACGTTTAACAGACAAACATATTTGTCTGATTTATTTTTTGTCACAATGACCGAGTATGAGCGGAAAATACCCGTTTCGGCGATTGCTTTTAGGCCTGCTGATGTTCCATTGCCTCTTGCTAGGGTTTTTTCTGAAAGAAGGCTAAGGCAGTTTCATATAGCAGAAACTGAAAAATATCCTCACGTAACATATTTTTTCAATGGTCGTAGAGAAGAGCCGTTTGACGGAGAAGACAGACTGCTTGTACCGTCACCTAAAGTTGCAACTTATGACTTAAAACCGGAAATGTCAGCGGATATAATTACTAAAGATTTGGTTGATAAGTTAAACCTAAAAGTCTATGACTTTGTGGTTGTAAATTATGCCAATTTAGATATGGTAGGCCATACCGGTGTACTGCCTGCAGCAATTAAAGCAGTCGAGATTATTGATCACAACCTTGATGTGGTTGTAAAAACCGTTCTTTCTTTGGGCGGAGGAGTGTTAATTACGGGAGATCACGGTAATTGCGAGCAAATGATTTCCGAAGTCGGAGATGTCGATACTGAACACTCCCAAAACCCGGTTCCCTGTTTGATTATTGAAAATAGTTTAACGGGAAAAGCGAGAAAATTACCAAGCGGAATTTTAGCTGATGTTGCACCTACGATTTTGAAGATGATGGAGATAGATAAACCCACTGATATGACCGGCAGGTCAATAATATAAAAATGTGCGGATTTTTAACTAGAAATTAAAAAAATATGCGGCTTTTAAATAAATTTTAAAAATTGTGCGGATTTTTAGATGAACTAAAAAAATGAAAGTACTCGTTGAAGTTAGCGCAAGACATGTTCATTTGGACCGTGATACTTTTGCGGCACTATTTGGCCAGGATGCAACACTCTCTAAATTAAAAGATTTGTCCCAGCCGAAACAATTTGCTGCAAATGAAGTAGTATCTGTCAAAACTAAAAAAGGCAGACTTGATAAAGTAAGAATTTTAGGACCACTACGCTCGTACACTCAAGTAGAGTTATCAAAAACAGACGCAAGAATTTTAGGAGTTGAAACAATAATCAGGGATTCTGATGAACTTGATCTTGATGGTACTGCCGGTGCGACACTGATCGGTCCCAAGGGAGAATTAAAAATCGATAAAGGCGTAATTACTCCCTGGAGACACTTGCACATCTCTTCACTTGAAGCCACTAGTGCCAATATTAACGACGGTCAATTGCTAAAGGTAAGAGTGGGAGGTTTGAGAGGAATAGTTTTTGAAAAAGTTTTGGTACGGGTAAAACCGCAATTTAAGTTGTCGATGCACATAGATACTGATGAAGGAAATGCAGTTGGAATTGGCCCAAACACGATTGGCGAAATTCTTCTTTAAGTTTTTTCCATAAAATGCTAACTTAGAAGGGTAGAAATTAAGCCTGTCCAATGATTGTAATATTTAACGCCGGCAGTTCATCTTTTAAGTGGAAATTATTTGACTCTAAACTTAACGAGTTGGAGTCGTCAGAAGAAGAAACTATTTTTCCAAGACTGGAAAAGATGAATGTAGACTTTGTCGGACACAGATATGTGCACGGCGGAAGTTTGAGAAAAAGTCAAAAAGTTGACCGCAATACAATTTTTGAACTTGAAAGTGTTATAAATTTAGCTCCTCTTCACAATAAAAAAGCTTTGGAAGTCTTAAGAAAGTCTTTAAGATCAAACCCTCAAATTCCAAATTACGTAGTTTTTGACAGTGAATTTTTTTTGAATCTGCCCGACTTTGCCAAAATTTACGCGATCCCCTACAAATTTTTTGAAGAAGGAATTTATAAGTACGGTTTCCACGGAATTTCGCACGAATATGCATTTCTTGAAGGGTGCAGGGAACTTGACCTAAATCCGAAAAAATCAAAGATAATCACAATTCACCTGGGAGCCGGTTGTTCTATGACTGCAATTTTAAACGGGACTGCGGTTGATACTTCAATGGGTTTTACCCCAAATGAAGGTTTGGTTATGGCAACCAGAAGCGGGGACATTGACACGGGACTTATTAATATTTTGCATCAAAACTATCATTTATCAATTGTACAAATTGACGATTTAATAAACAACAAGTCAGGTTGGAAAGGACTAACCGGTACCGAAGATTTTCTGAAAGTATTAACCAACCTTACAAACGGAGAAAAAGAGGAGAAACAAAGATCGCTTTTGACTTTGGAAATAATGGCTTACAAAATCAAAAAATATATCGGGTCGTACGCCGCAGTTTTAGGCGGGGTTGATGCAATCATATTTACCGGAGTAATAGGCTATTCTAAGGAAGCAAAAACCCTGAGACAAATGTCGTTATCGAATTTGAACTTCCTGGGTCATTTTAAAGTTTTGGAAATTGAACCTAATGAAGAATTGGCAATTGCAAGGAAAATCATCAACTATTATTAATAGTTGAATTTAACCTTAAAAAATGGTTTATTTATGCTAACTTAGTAAGTTTTATGATTAAAGAACTATCTGAAGACGTCGAAAAAGCGATAATGCCAAAAGACCCTTTTTCTAATAATAGTTATCCGGATTGGGAATCAGAGAAAAAAATTCTTGAGTCTGCAAAATCAGGAGATTTGGATGCTCTGGGGAGGATTTATGACATCAATGTCAACCGTGTTTATAACTATTCTCTTTCCAAACTTGCCAATATTCAAAATGCTGAAGACGTGACCGGAGAAATTTTCATAAAAGTTGTCATGGGTCTGGATAATTACGAATATCGTAAGATTCCGTTTGCAGCATGGTTAATGAAAATTGCCAGAAATGAAGTTGTTTCTTTCATAAGAAGAAACAACAAGTGGGCTCACGATGGTCAATTGCCGGATGAATTAGTTGATAATAGAAATATAGATCCGTCTGCGATTGTTGAGCAGTCGATGATGCAAGAAGACTTAAGAACAGCTATAGCAAAACTTCCGGAAGCACAAAGAGAAGTAATTATTCTTCGTTTTGCTTCGGGACTTTCAGTTAGTGATACGGCAAAAGCTCTTGGAAAAAGAGAGAATAACACAAAAGTGCTTCAGCACAAAGGTCTGCTGCGTCTTCAGGTTTTAATGAGTTCTAAATATCCTGAAATTTTGAAAAGTAATAATCGTAACTTCCAATATCAAAAACCGACGGTCAATAATATTTAGAATATATGACAAAGGAAAATTTTATTCAAAATGGTCAGTTTCCTATCGAAACCAAAGGTGAAAATCTTCCCAAAAAGACCGTTAACGAGTGGATTACGCAAGACTATCAAAATGCGCTTGTGGTAGCTTCGAATGTTCTCACAAGAATTCAAATGAAAGATTTTGAGAGTTACGTTAAGGGGGCTTTGCTTCAAGGTAAGTCGGCAAAAGAAATCGCTAATGAATCCGGAAGGGTATTAACTACTTTCGAAGACGTATTACAAAGAGCAAAAGTTCGATTATCGAATAGGCTCAATTTGGATCTTGGAAACGGAAAAGCCGGTCACAGCCTGAAAATGGAATATAGAATAAAATACCGCAAAGAATTAATTGATAAAGCGAAAAACGGTGACAAAGAAGCAGTAATTAAACTTATTAATTCGTTTCCCGGAACCATAAATAGTTTCACTAACAGGATTGAAAGCGATCAACAGTCTTTGTTTTTGGCTGTAAGTTATCAAAAAGTAAATGAGAATATTGACCAATTTGAATACAGAGGAAACAATGAACTTAGACACTGGCTTTTAAAACTTTTCAGTCAAGCAGAGATAAATTACTTTAGAAAAAAACAAATTAGAAAAAAGATTTTGGCACGTCAGGAAGATCTTAATTCCGCAGAAAACGGACTGGTTGATTATTTTAACCTTTGGGTTAACAACAACCCGCGAAAACTAAAAAAGATTCTGTCCGGTATGCCAAAAAAAAGAATGTTAATCTTTCAGGCCGCAAGCGGCGGAATGTCGAACGAAGACGTTGCACGTGTTTTCAAGTTAACCAGTAAAGATTCTGCCAAAGTGACAATTCACAACATAAAGACAAAAATAATGCACGATGCAGGGGTTACAATTGGAAATGGTGTGATTAAACTCCAGGATGGTAAAGAGTTTAAACTCTTAAGAGGATTGGCTAAGTCAAAAAATCATTATTTAAATCTAATTGGTATGGCAAAAAAGGGTAAGTTAAAAGAAGCAGTTTTGTTTTTGGGTAGATACTATGTAGACAAAAAAACGGCAGATTTAATTGATCAAATGCCTTCAAACGAAAAAACAGCGGCTTAATCGGTTTTGTGTTTTAACTTGAAATAAAAATTTCATTAGTTATAATTCTTCATATGACGGTTCTTAAAGAACGTGAAGCGCAAGTCCAAACCGAAATTATCAGACCGCAATCTTTGTCTCATTGGATTGCCGAGGATCCTCAAAGAGCGATTGATTTTGCAAAAGAAATTTTACCACCTTTTAAAATTCCGACATTTCAACTTTATGTGCTTGGAACGATGGAAAACGGATTGAATTCGTTTCAAATAGCAAGTGCTTTAGGTAAAAAACAAAGTTCTTACGATGATGAGATTAAAAATTGCCGTTCAAAAATTGCCGATGCTTTAAACTTTCCAGTTGTTCTGCTAAGAGAGCCCAGGTTGATAGATTTGTATAAAGAAAAACAGGCAAAAAAAGAATTTTTTAAAGCAAAGAACGGTAATCTTAATTCTATGGTCAAAATAGCGATGCTTGGGGAAAAAGAATTAAATAAATTTTCAAGACAACTGCCTGAATCACTTCGAACACAATATCTAATTTTTACAACCTCTAAAATATTAACAATGTTACCTAGAATTGAATGGCAGGGTTTTGCTCAACTTACATCCTGGCTTAGATCAACTTTTCATTCTTGCTATCTTGATTACCGTAAGATGTACGACAGGCAACATTTGGGAAAAAACACAACACCGCTTTTTACTCATCCGCCTACTGATCTTCTGGTATTGTGGAGAAACAAACATCCTCAAAGAGCAAAAGTCATAATTGATTCTATGTCTCCTATGAGAAAAGAAGTTTACAGACTGTCACAAAATAACATACCTCACGAGAGAATTAAAGAAATTTCCGGAAGTTCTTCGGCTCGTTCGGTTAAAGTTTTAGTTTTAGAAGCAAGAAGAGAATTTACGGCTAAGGCTAAAATAAAAATTCCTTCAAAATATAAAGTACTGACTGAATTTGCAGATTCATTTCAAGAAGCCGAAAGAATGAGATCTGCAATCAAAGCAGGTAAAATCAAAGGCGTCTTATTATTCAATGGAAAATATCACATAACAAGAAATATTTACGAGTCTCACATTAAATCAAAATCAAATTAAAATAACGTATTCCCCCCTTGGCACTGCAACAGAGTATTTTTCCAAAAAACCAGTGATTTTATCCTTTTTTACTTCTTCGTGAATTTTGGTTAGTTCCGAAGCGATTACTATTTCGATAACACCAAAAACTTTTTGTATTGATTCCAGGGTTTCGACTAATCTGTGAGGGGCTTCATAAATCACCACCGTTGATTTTATTTTTTTAAGGTTTTCTTCTAAATTTTTAAGTAGTTTTTCTTTTTTACCGCCTTTTTTGGGCAAATAACCCAAAAAAAGAAACTTATCCGTTGGCAGACCGGAAGAAGTTAGCGCAGTTAGAATCGCCGATGCACCCGGTATTGATTCCACCTTTAAACCCATTTTTAACACCTCTCTTACCAGTTTAAATCCGGGATCGGAAATTAAAGGCGTACCTGCGTCGCTAACGAGTGCAATGTTTAACCCCGATTTTAATTTCCTGATCACTTCAGGGATTCGTTTTTCTTCGTTGTATTCAAAGTATGATAGTTGCGGTTTTTGAATTTCCAGGTGTTTTAGTAGCATACCGGTATGCCTTGTGTCCTCCGAAAGAATTAGGTCAACTTCCGTTAAGGTTTCGATTGCTCTTAAGCTTATATCCTTTAAATTACCGATGGGTGTTGAGACAATGAATAGCTTTCCGGTCATATTGATAAGTATATTATCATTTTAGCCAATTTATAGTAACATTGTACTTGTATTAAATTTTTAACTTTTCACTTATAATTTTAAATTGAACATGGATCTGCCCCAGAAGAATTTTAACCCCCCCAAGAAACTTTTTGAATTAAACTGGAAAATTGCCGGTGAAGCCGGATTTGGAATAAAATCCTCGGGTCTGATGTTTGCCAAAACTATCGTCAGACACGGCTATTTTGTATTCGGTTATGATGAATACCCGTCTTTAATCAGGGGGGGTCATAATACGTATCAACTGCACATCAGTGAAATACCGGCATATTCCCAAAAAAAACACGTGTCGCTTCTGGTTTGTCTCAATCGAAAAACTTTCGACCAGCACAAAGAAGAATTGGCAGAAGGCGCTGTAATACTGTTTGATGATTCACAATTTCAAATAGAAGAATCTGAATTGAAAAATTGGAATGCTAAAGAATTAAAAGTCCCTTTGATTAAATTAGCTACCGAAGTAGGCGGAGATAGAATTATGGCAAATACTGTTGCGCTTGGTGCGTCACTTGCGGTATTAGGAGGGGATTTCGATATCCTGTCCCAAGTAATTACCGAAACATTTAAAGCAAAGGGTGAAGACGTTATTAATCAAAACATAAAAGTCGCAAGGGAGGGGTTTGATTTTGCCTCAAAATTCAATACTCTTTGGGAAGGTAATAAACTTCAGAAAAAACAACAGCTTAAAAAAATCGTTATAACAGGTAATGAAGCAATAGCTCTTGCCGCAATTGCTTCAGGGTGTAAATTCTTTGCTGCGTACCCCATGACTCCGACTTCAAACATACTGCATTATTTAGCTTCGGTTGGTTCAAAGAAGGGGATGGTTGTGAAACACGCTGAAGATGAAATTGCCGTAATTAATATGGCAGTCGGGGCATCATTTGCAGGCGCCAGGTCTATGGTTGCGACATCCGGCGGAGGGTTTTCGTTGATGGTTGAAGGATACGGGCTTGCTTCAATGGTTGAAACTCCGGTTGTAATTGTTGAAGGCATGCGACCGGGACCGGCAACCGGACTTCCGACCTGGACGGGCCAGGGTGATCTACACTTTGTCCTAAACGCTGCACAGGATGAGTTTCCTAGAGTTGTCGTTGCACCGGGAGATATTTCCGAAGCGTTCACTTTAACCTGCCAGGCTTTTAATATCGCAGAAAAGTACCAAATTCCTGTAATAATTCTTGTTGATAAATTAGTTTGTGAGAGCCATTCAAGTGTTGATGAGTATGACACAAAAGACTTAATTATAGAGCGCGGAGAGATTTTGGGGGAGAATCAAATACCGCAGTCTGAAAAATTTCAGCGATACAAAATTACTCAAAACGGAGTCTCTCCCCGAACCATTCCCGGTGTTAAAGGCGGACAATTCGTTGCCAATTCTGATGAACACGACCAATTCGGATTCTCAACCGAAGATGCAATTGAAAGAAAAGAGATGTTTGACAAAAGAATGAGAAAAATGATCCCGCTGGAGAAGGAAATTTCAAAACCCCAGATGATAAGACAATTTGAGAATGCTCCATTGACAGTCATTACATTCGGATCACTAAAAATGGTGATGATGCAGGCGATTGAATGGTTGGAAAACGAGGGGATTCAAATTAATTATTGTAATCTTAACTGGCTTTCTCCGTTTCCTGTTAATTTCATTTCGGATTTAATTGCCAGATCTAAAAAAACCCTGATCATAGAAAATAACGCAACTTCCCAGCTTGCAAGTTTGATAAAAAAAGAAACCGGCAAAGGAATAAGTGATGTATATTTAAAGTACGACGGACGGCCGTTTTTTCCGGAAGAAATTGTTGACAAGGTAAAAAGTTTAATATGAATCCGGCTGATTTTAATACAACTAATACTCCGACGTGGTGCCCAGGCTGCGGAGACTTTGGAATGTGGGCATCCTTAAAAGAGGCACTTATTAAGTTAGGCATTACGCCGGACAGTGCTCTTGTCGTTTATGGAATTGGCTGTCACGGCCATATGATAAACTTTTTGAAAATCTACGGATTTCAAGGACTACACGGCCGTCCGCTACCGGTTGCCGCCGGTGTTCGTTTGGTAAATCCCGATTTGAATGTATTCGTTGTTTCCGGTGACGGAGATTGTTATGGAGAGGGAATGGGACACTTTATAGCCGCAGCTAGAGCAAATTATAATTTGACCTTAATTGTTCATAATAACCAGGTTTACGGTTTAACAACAGGCCAAACAGCTCCGACTACTGATCAGGGTACAAAAACAAAATCGACTCCTCTGGGGGTAATCGATTTTCCGGTAAATCCCATAGCGCTTGCCATAAATTGTGAGGCAAATTTTGTGGCCCGTGGTTTTGCCGGAGACATACCGCACCTTGCCGACTTGATTGTCCAGGCAAACCAGCATCCGGGGTTCTCGCTGGTCGATGTCCTTCAGCCTTGTGTCACTTATGATAAAGTTCATACTTACCCCTGGTATAGGGAAAGAATATATAAGCTGGAAGATAAAAGCCTGCCTGCTCTAACGAGTCGTATGACCGGCAGGCAGGGTTACGATCCAACCAATTTTGAACAGGCAATTTTAAAAGCTTGGGAATGGCCGCCCAAAGCCGGTATTGATACTGCTACCGTCGATCAAATCCCAATAGGTGTTCTATTTAAACAAAACCGTCCGACTTTCGAATCGCAACTTCCCCAGCTTGATAATGGACCACTGGCTGGTTTAAATCTTACTAAAACATTAATTGATGATTTGATCGAAACCTTTAAATAAAATGACGGATGTTTTAATAAATAAGGAATATTTTCGCAGTATTTTATTTGGAATTGAAGACAGTTTAGTATCAACTACGGGTCTTATTGCCGGAATCAGCGTCGGCTCCTCGGATAACAGGGAATTTGTACTTTTAGCCGGTCTTGTGGCTGTTTCAATTGAAGCTGTATCTATGGGAGCAGGAGAATATTTGAGCGATGACGCCGTCAGGGATCTTGATAAATTGAAACGTTATCGGGAAAATCCTTTCTTAAGCGGAACTTTAATGTTAATTTCTTATTTTTTGGCTGGTCTCATACCACTTGCTCCAATTGCTTTTACAAATTATCCAGCTTCCCTTTGGTTGTCAGTTTTTCTGGCACTTATCTTTCTTTTTTTGCTGGGGTTTGTAAAAGGAAGAATTTCCAACACTTCGCCATTTAAAGGTGGACTTAAAATTCTGTTTGTCGGGGGAATTTCTACTTTGTTAGGGTTGGTTGTAGGGAGATTTTTTAGTTTAATTTAACAACTCTTGATTAAATAAATATGGTTAGTATGGTCGCCGCTCCTGCAAGTGTCATTGCGGCAGTAATAAAGTAACCGATCGATTTATTCAACCGGCCGCTTGCCCATTTACCCATAATTTTCAAATTACTGCTGATTAAAACTATTTGAATTAAAACGACCGGAGCTACTAAACCGTTGGCTACAGCCGAGTAAATTAAAGCTTTCATCGGGTCAATTCCCGTAAAGTTGATTATCAAGCCGATAAGCATTGAAATGATTATCACACCGTAAAAACCGTGCGCCTGTTTAAATTTTCTGAAAAGTCCTTCTTTCCAGCCTAAACTTTCGGACATTGCATACGAAGCCGAACCGGCCAGAACCGGAACCGCAAGCAATCCCGTTCCGACAATTCCGATTGCAAAAAGTAAGTAAGCAGCGTCTCCGGCCAGTGGCCTTAAAGCCGAAGCCGCATCAGCCGCTGTTGTAATGTCGGTTATACCGTTTGCAAAAAGTGTCGCAGCGGAAGCCGCAATAATGAAAAACATGACGATATTTGACAAAAACATCCCCGACCAAACGTCGATCCTCATTCTTTTTACCGCTTTGGGAGTGGCTCCTATTCTTGATGCAATGGAAGTTTCACCTTCTAAAATTTGTTCTTCTACTTCTTGAGAAGTTTGCCAAAAAAATAAATAGGGCGAAATTGTAGTACCTAATATTGCACAAATCAAAAAAATTTGTTCTTTGGAAAAGGTAATTGAAGGAATAATAGCTTGATTTAGAACTTGAGACCAGTCTAATTTCGATAGAAGAGCTGAAGCGATATAGGAGAATAAGATGAAAGCCAAATATTTTAAATACCTGGCATATTTTTCATAAGTCGAAAAAATCTGCAAAAGTAAAGTTATCGAGGTAAAAAACACCAAGAAAATAGTAAAACTCAAATTTGGAAGTAAAAGCTGACCGGCTTTTGCCATTGCTCCAAGATTGGCTCCAATGTTTAAAGTATTGGCAAAAAATAGAAGGCCGGCTGTTGTGTATAACACCCAGCGCGGATAATGCCTGCGAATATTTGCCGCCAAACCCCTGCCTGTTACAAGTCCGATTCTAGCACACATCTCCTGAACTACAGACATCAAAGGAAAAGTAATTGGCGCAAACCAAAGCAACTGGAAACCGTATTGGGCACCTGTCTGGGAATAAGTTGCAATTCCTGAAGGGTCATCATCCGATGCGCCCGTCGTTAAACCCGGACCCAAAAGTTTCCAGTAGTCCTTCGCTTCCTTGATTTCCTTTTTGGGAATTAATTTTTCGACTGTTTTTTCAGCTGACTCAACGGATTCTTCAATTCTTTCAAGTGGTGATTCCGTTTGTTTTGCAATCGGCTCTTTGGACACTTTAGTTTATTGTTAATATTAGCCAGTCAAAGTGTCAAGTGGAGACGTATACAATTTAAGAGTACCTTCTGATAACAGCCACAAGTTTACCCTGCACGACGACGTCTTTGGCAAAAATTGGTGACATTTTGGAATTGGCCGGTTCAAGCCTAATACGATTTGGTTCCTTAAAAAAGCGCTTTAAGGTAACAATTCCATTATCAAGCATTGCGACCACGATTTCGCCGTTTTTGGCCTCTTTTGCTTCCTCAATTACTGCGTAATCTCCGTCCAAGATTCCGTCTTCTATCATTGATTCACCTTTGACTTGAAGTACGTATGATTTCTTCTTTGGATTAAGTAAGGTTGGAGCGACTTCAAACGTCGCATTAGGATCGGAATAAGGTTCAATCGGAGAACCGGCCGCGATAAACCCCAAAAGCGGCAATTCAACGCCTTCAAGGGCTTTGGAAAGTTTATTGTCGATCACTTCAATACCTCGATTAATTCCCTGATATCTTCTAATCACGCCTTTCCGCGCCAAAGTCGTTAAGTGTTCGTGAACGGTAGCCAAGGAGCGCAACTTTAAGAATTTGGCAATTTCAGCTAGAGTTGGCGAATGCCCGTACTCGTCAATATAGTGGTTTATGAAGTCTAATATTTGTTTTTGTCTCTTGTATAGCGTTACCGGCATACCACTAAATTACCAAATAAAACCCGAAGTTGTCAATAGACAAAATTAAATTTCAAGATTATAATGAAATTTTGATCATGTTTAAATTAATTTCCAGTTACAAACCCAAAGGAGACCAGCCCCAGGCAATTGAGAAATTGACAAAAGGTTTAAATAAAGGTTTTGAGCATCAAACTTTGCTCGGTGTGACGGGATCCGGAAAAACTTTCACAATGGCGTCTGTTATTGAGAAAGTTAACAGGCCGACCTTGGTTATTTCCCACAATAAGACGCTTGCAGCTCAACTTTTTCAGGAGTTTCGTGAGTTCTTTCCCGAAAATTCCGTCAATTACTTTGTCTCTTACTACGACTATTACATGCCGGAGTCATATATTCCCCAAACAGATACATATATAGAAAAAGAAACCGAAATTAATGAAGAAATTGACAAGTTAAGACTGGCCGCAACCACTGCCTTGATGACAAGAAAAGACGTAGTCGTTGTTGCGTCGGTTTCCTGTATTTATAATTTAGGTTCTCCGGTCGAGTATGGAAAATTTATTTTACCTCTTAGTATCGGTCAAGCTTGGCAGCGGACAAAACTTTTATATGAGCTCGCCCGTCTTCAATACGACAGAAACGAGATGGACTTTAAACGGGGAACGTACAGGGTTAGAGGAGAAAATGTTGAAGTTTATCCGGCTTATGAAAGCAATGGTTTAAGGATTGAATTTATAGGAGAGAAAATCAAAGCCATTACAAGTTTTGAACCTGTAACGGGCAACACCCACAAACACTTGGAAGCAATCGTTTTGTATCCCGCTAAACACTATGTTACAAGCGAGGATGTTTTAAAGGGTGCTATTGAAAAGATTGAAAAAGACTTGGAAACAAGAGTTGAAGATCTGAAAAAACAAGGCAAAATGCTTGAAGCACACAGAATCAGGCAAAAAACAAAATATGATATTGAACAAATGCTGGAGTTTGGGTTTTGTAAAGGAATAGAGAATTATTCCCGATATTTTGACGGCAGAAAACCGGGAGAACCGCCGTTTAGCCTACTTGATTACTTTCCCAAAGATTATCTTTGCATAATTGATGAGTCCCATATGACTATTCCGCAAATCCGCGGAATGTACAATGGTGATCAATCGCGTAAACAAACTTTAGTTGATTTTGGTTTTAGACTTCCTTCAGCACTGGATAACAGACCACTTAAATATGAAGAATTCGCTAGGCGTACAAATCAATTAATCTATACTTCAGCAACACCTAATGAATTTGAATTATCCCTGTCAAGCAAAATAGTAGAACAACTAATCAGGCCGACGGGACTAATCGATCCGAAAATTTCAATCCGGCCAACAAAGGGACAAATAGACGACCTGATAAGCGAGGTTGAAAAAACGGTATCCAAAGGCCAAAGAGTTTTGGTTACAACTTTAACCAAAAGAATGTCAGAAGATTTGAGCGAATATTTAGAATCAAAAAAAATAAAAGTAACCTATTTGCACTCGGAAATAGAGACTTTAGACAGAACGGACATCTTAGATGATTTAAGAATGGGTAAATATGATGTTCTTGTAGGTATAAATTTACTCAGAGAAGGTTTAGACTTACCCGAAGTATCTCTAGTAGCAATTTTAGACGCTGATAAAGAAGGATTTTTACGTTCTGATACGGCTCTGATTCAAACAATGGGACGAGCCGCCCGTCACGTAGAAGGAAACGTGATTTTATATGCAGATAACATAACGGGTTCAATGAGAAGAGCAATGGATGAGGTAGAAAGAAGAAGAAAAGTTCAAACTGATTTCAATCAAAAGTTTAAGATTATCCCCAAATCAATCGAAAAACCGGTAAGAGATAAATTAGTTGATAGAAGTGAAGAAGATCAAAAGAAATTAGTCTGGCGGGATTCAGTTATAGAAGAAGCGATTTTAAGAGCGGAAGAAGGTTCTCTTCTATCAGATGACCGGCAAAAGTTAATAAAAATCCTAACCCGTGAAATGAAAGATGCGGCGAGAATGCTTGATTTTGAGAAAGCAGCCGCTTTAAGAGATCAGGTTATTGAACTGAAATCCTATTCCTGACCCTTGAATAAATATTGATATTCGTGGTAAAATTTTTCTCTTCTTGGGTCCTTTAGACCTAAAAGGACTTTAGGATAAACAAAAATGTTTACATTGAGCAGTTCACATGCGTTCAGTAAAAATGAAGCGAAATGTTTACATTGAACGAAGTGAAATGAAAAACAATTTAACTCCGAAAGATGAAATAGTTATTCGCGGGGCACGTGAACATAATCTTAAGAATATCGACGTGCGGATCCCGAAGAACAAACTGGTTGTCTTTACGGGTATTTCCGGTTCGGGGAAGTCATCCTTGGCTTTTGACACAATATATGCCGAAGGACAACGACGTTATGTGGAATCGTTAAGCGCTTATGCCCGCCAATTTTTAGGAGTAATGGACAAACCGGACGTTGATTCAATAGACGGATTATCACCTGCAATTTCAATTGATCAGAAATCCCGTTCCCACAACCCAAGATCAACAGTCGGAACCGTAACCGAAATTTACGACTATTTAAGGCTTTTATACGCAAGAGCCGGTCATCCCCATTGTCCGGTTTGCGGCCGGGAGATTTATCACCAAAGTGCAACCCAAATAGTCGGAGAGGTTAATAAACTTGGAGAAAAAACGGGCAAAAGAGGGATCCGTGCACTAATTCTTTCACCCGTGGTCAGAGACAGAAAAGGAGAGTTCTCTCAACTATTTTTGGATATTAAAAAAAGAGGCTACAAATATGTTCGGGTAGACGGAAAAATAAAACCGGTCAGTGATGATTTTGTTCTGATTAAAACTAATAAACATTCCATTGACATAGTCATCGACCGTTTGGTTTTACCGGCAACCGACCGGATGCGCCTTACCCAATCAGTTGAAGCTGCACTAAAACTTGGTGATGGAAACTTAATTCTGGGCGAGATTGGCGACAAATCATTTGATATTCCGGAAATTCCCAACAATATCACCGATCACTTATTTAGCGAAAAATTTGCCTGTCCTGTAGACAACATATCACTGCCGGAAATTGAACCCAGAACATTCTCATTTAACTCTCCTCACGGAGCTTGTGTTAAATGTACCGGTTTGGGTCAGCAACTCGAAGTCGATCCAAATCTTGTATTAAATCCGAATTTAACGTTAGCCGAGGGAGGGGTTTTACCCTGGAATAAACTGGCAACCGGAGATACCTGGTTTTCAAAGGTTTTAGAAAAAGTTGCCGGTGAAGTCGGCTTTAGTTTAAATACGCCAATCAAAGATTTATCAATCGAGAATAAAAAGGTAATCCTTTATGGAATTGATAAGTTGTTTAGAGTTAGCGGCAAGAACCGGTTCGGCCGCCACGTCTCCTGGGATTCTTCGTTTGAAGGCGTGATTCCGAATCTTGAAAGAAGGTATAAGGAAACGGATTCTGATTATGTCAGAAAAGAAATTGAAAAATATATGCGGGTATCAATTTGCCCGCAGTGTTTGGGGAACAGACTTAAACCGGAAGCCCTGTCAATAACCATCGACGGCAAATCAATTTCCGAAATTTCCAGTTTTTCAATTTTTAATTTTAAAGATTGGATATCAAAATTAACAACCAATACTAAAATTTTGAACGATCGTGAAAAAGTTATTGCAAAACCTATTTTAAAAGAGCTTATTTTGCGGGTACAATTTCTGCTTGACGTTGGCCTTGAATACTTAACGGTTAATAGAACTGCTGCGACTTTGGCCGGAGGCGAGGCTCAAAGGATCAGGCTTGCTTCCCAAATCGGCAGCGGTTTATCAGGAGTATTGTATGTTTTGGACGAACCGTCGATTGGTCTTCATCAGAGGGATAATAGAAGACTGATTGAAACCTTAAAACGCTTAAGGGATCTGCAAAATACGGTAGTGGTTGTTGAGCACGATCGTGAGATTATGTCAGAAGCTGATCACATAATTGATTTCGGTCCAGGCGCCGGGGAGCACGGAGGAAAAATTATTTCCCAGGGAACACCGGCACAAATTATGAAAGACCCGGCGTCATTAACCGGTAAATATCTGTCAGGTAAAAAAGTTATAAGAAGAGAACGTAAGAACGGTCAACTTCAATTACCGGATCAAAATTCCAATAAAAGCTTAATAATTGTAGGTGCCAGAGAACACAATTTAAAAGAGGTCGAAATTGAATTTCCATTGGGAAAATTTGTTTGCGTAACAGGAGTGTCCGGATCCGGTAAATCTACTTTAATTAATGACATATTATATAACGCACTAGCCTCTCACTTTTACAGGTCGAAAGAAAAAATTGGAGATCACGACCGGATTATGGGGCTTGAACTTATTGACAAAGTAATTTTAATTGATCAATCTCCAATCGGTAGAACTCCAAGGTCAAATCCTGCAACATATACCGGCGTTTTTACAATAATTAGAGAGTTGTTTTCCAAAACAATAGACGCCAAGGTTCGCGGATATAAACCCGGTAGATTTTCTTTCAACGTTAAAGGAGGCAGATGCGAGGCTTGTGAAGGAGAAGGTCAGATAAAAATAGAGATGCAGTTTTTACCCGATGTATATGTTGATTGTGAAGTGTGTCTCGGCAGGCGATATAACGAAGAGGCTTTGGAAATTCACTATAAAGGAAGAAATATAGCAGAAGTATTGGATATGACCGTTGAGGACGCATTAAAATTCTTTGAAAACATTCCTCAAATTCAGCAAAAATTAGTTACAATTTTCGACGTTGGACTCGGGTATATAAAACTTGGCCAGCCGGCCCCGACTTTGTCCGGAGGAGAAGCCCAAAGAGTAAAATTAGCCACCGAGTTATCAAGGCGTTCAACAGGCAAAACGGTTTATATTTTAGATGAACCTACAACCGGTTTACATTTTGCGGATATTGAACGCTTGCTTGAAATTTTGCACAGGTTGGTTGAAGGCGGCAATACCGTAATTATCATCGAGCACAATTTGGACGTGATTAAAAATGCTGACTGGATTATAGATTTAGGACCCGAAGGGGGAGACGGCGGGGGAAAGGTGATTGCCGTTGGTACTCCGGAAGAACTTGCAAAAATAAAATCTTCATACACAGGAAAATTCCTGGCAGAGATTCTTGTCTAAACGATCTATTGGTGTAATACTAAATTTAATGAGGATTATTACCCGGTTTGCGGGAATATTTATTTTTTTTGTTTTATTATTCGTGTTTCAAACCCCGGCCCTGGCGGAGGGTGAATTTGCGATTGACTATGATGTTTTATATAAAGCAACAAACGACTTAAAACTAAATGTCACGCAAGAGATTACCTTAACCAATAAGACCACACAATTTTTTGCAACCGAATCTTCTTTAACACTGGGTAAAATCAAAGCGGAAAACATCACGGCCAGCGATAATCTGGGACCGCTTGTTGTTGAAAGTAATTTTGACGGCGATACCACAATCAAAGTTAAGTTTAATCAAAAAATTGTCGGATCAGGCAAAAATTTTACCTTTAAAGTAAGTTACGATGCTTCAGAACTTTTAAGCAGGAACGGTCAGGTAACGGAGATTTCCATACCAAAACTGGCTCCGTCTGCTGATTTGTCTTCTTACGATTTGACTTTGGAAGTTCCGGCAGGTTTTGGCCCCTTAGCATACGTTTCGCCTCAGCCGGTCAGCTCCAGTGTTGCCAAATCAGTATTTTCAGGCGGAGTGTCAAGGTTTATTTTCAACAAGGATCAGCTTGAGAAAAACGGCATATCAGCTTCTTTTGGACAAAGCCAGGTATTTGAATTTGAGCTAAATTATCACTTACAAAACCCAAATTTAGTTACGATTGTTACCGAAATTGCCATACCTTCCGATACACCCTACCAAAAGCTAGTCTACAGCGAAATTAGCCCAAGACCGCTGGACGTGTATCAGGACCAAGACGGCAATTGGCTGGCTAAATATAAATTATCTTCAAAGGATAACATTGACGTTGTGGCAACAGGTTTTGCAGAATTATTTCCCCAATCCCAATTCAAAGAAGAACTGGATGCCAATCGGAGAAGTAATTATTTAAAATCCCAAAAATATTGGGAAACCGACAATAATTCAATCTATAACAAAGCTAAAGAACTAAAAGTTGACAATGACTCAAAGCGCACTGCAGGCAACATATATGATTTTGTAGTCGGATACCTTACATACAATCAGGAACGCCTCAATTCTAACCAGTTAGACAGGCTGGGAGCGGCTTATGCATACAACAATCCGGAAAGTGCAGTGTGTATGGAATTTACGGACCTATTTATCGCCTTATCCCGGGCGGCGGGAGTACCGGCCAGGGAAATAAACGGTTTTGCCTACACTCAAAATGAGCGCTTAAGACCTTTGTCGCTGCGTTCGCAGGAACAGGACGTACTTCATGCCTGGCCTGAATATTATGATGATACACTCGGGTGGATCGCGGTTGACCCGACCTGGGCTTCGACAACCGGCGGCATAGACTACTTCTCAAAACTTGATTTTAATCACTTTTCTTTTGTCAGAAAAGGAATTTCGTCAGAAAATCCACTCCCTGCCGGTGCCTATAAATATGATGAAAATCAGGGTCCCGACGTTATCGTAAAAGTAAGTGAAAAAAGGTTAGAAGAAGTTAAATCTAAGATTGAGATGGATTTGGATATACCCGGAAATATTATTGCCGGATTTCCGACTATTGGAGTGGTTACTTTAAAAAATCTGACGGGAACCGCAACAGCCGCGGCCAACTTAACGTTTGAAATTACGGGTGCAAGCTTGGAATCACCGACAGAGCAATTAATTATTTTGCCGCCTTTTGCAAATAAAGAAATAAAATTTGTAGTTACACAATCAAATTTATTTTATACTCAAAAAGGAAACATAAAAGTTGTTTTTGACAAATTAACCCGTGAGAAAAGTTTTAATGTCAGACCGGCTATTTTATTTATCATCGCCGGCTTGGTAATTATTATCATCTTTGCCTCTTCGGTTGTATTTTTGATATTTTTCGTTGTGAAAAAATTTAAAAAAACTTCAAATAATCCGCCAATATAAAATTAATAATCTTAAATTTGCTTCCAGGTCGTTATTTAGACTATCATTTGCTAGAAATTTTGATTTAAAAACATGAATAAACCTCCAAAGGATTTACCAACCGGTCCGGGAGTATATAAGTTTTGCGGTGTGAAGGGAAATATCCTGTACGTTGGAAAAGCCATAAATTTAAAATCAAGAATCGGTTCGTATTTTGCAAACCGTGATAACCTTGGCCCAAAAACAAAAGCTATGGTTCAACTCGCCAAGTCAATTGAAATAGTTAAGGTAGAGTCTGAAATTGAGGCATTGCTTTTAGAAGCGGCTTTAATTTCCAAGCACTTGCCAAAATTTAATTCTGAACTTAAAGATGACCGTTCTCCAATATATATAAAAATAACCGTTGGCAACGAGATTCCCCTTATCACGACTGCCAGAAGGCAAAAAAAAACAAAAGGTGTTAAGATTTTTGGTCCTTTTCCCTCATCGTCAAATGTCAGATCGGTTCTAAAAATACTCAGAAGAATTTTTCCATATTGTACCCACCAACGACGACAAAAAAGCTGTTTGTATGTTCACTTAGGTTTGTGTCCGGATCCGTTTGCCAGCCAGCGGGCAAGACTTGATTACAAGAAGACCATTAAAAATATTTTGATGTTTTTAAACGGTGAAAAAAAACGGTTAATTTTGAATTTGATAAAAGAAATGCAAGTACTTTCAAATAATCAGGAATTTGAGAATGCAAACAAAATTAAAAAACAAATTGATGCTATAAATTATGTAACTCAAAACTTCAGGCAACCGGAAGAATATTTGAAAGCACCGGATTTAATAGAAGATTTAGCAAATGAAAAAATTCAGGCTCTTCAAAACGTACTCGGTTTAACAATTCCTCTAATAAGAATTGAGTGTTACGATATTTCAAATACACAAGGCAAACAAGCTACGGGTTCGATGGTTGTTTTTACAAACGGCCTTCCGGATATTAGTGAATATAGAAAATTTAAAATAAAATTGAAAAATACTCCTGATGATTATTCAATGATAAAAGAAGTGATTTATAGGAGATTAAAAAACGATTGGACAAAACCGAATTTGTTTGTCATCGACGGCGGTAAAGGACAATTATCTGCAGCCAAAAGTATACTTGATATTCAAAAAGTTACGATTCCGATAATATCACTGGCCAAACGGCTTGAAGAAATTTATTTACCTGATAATTCCGAACCTATTAGTTTAAGAAGTGACTCTTCGGCTATTTTACTCTTAAGACACATCAGGGATGAGTCTCACAGATTTGCAATTTTTTATCACAGAAAATTAAGAATCAAAGCATTTCTGCAAAAAAAGATTTAAACGTTCACAAAGCTTGCTGATCAATTTTGGTAAGTGGTAGCATAAAGAAGCCTTTAAATTTATAGATACAAAATGTTTATATTGAGTAAAACGAAATGTTTACATTGAACGAAGTGAAATGAAGTCCCAATTAAGATCAATTTTAATCATAACTGCAGGTATTTATATCTCAACAAGGATTATCGATGGTTTTAAAATTGCTTTTGACTGGCAGACTTTTGCTATTGTGGCCGGTATTATATTTGTAGTCCATTCTTTAGTAGGACCAATTGCAAAAGCACTGCTTATTCCTTTCAGTTTTGTCTCAAGCCACATTATCGATATTTTAGTTATTTCCGCGACACTTTACGGACTAACATTTTTTATTCCCCAGATTTCCATCAACGCATACCAGTTTCAGGGTTTGGCTACTGCAAATTTTGTCATCCCTCCGGTTTATATGAACAAGCCAATGGTAATTGTTGCCGCAGCTGTGGTTATAGGGTTGACACAATTTGTATTAAATTGGCTTTCAGACTGAAAATTACCTACCAAATGTAAAATGAAGAACCTTTTTATTAATTTTTTAAGACACTACCTGGAAATTCCTCAAAAACCTAAAAAAATCGTCTGTATTGGAGGAGGAACCGGACTTTCTAATTTACTGGGAGGATTGAGGAGATTTAATTTGGATATTTGTGCTGTTGTTACTATGTGTGACGAAGGAGGCTCAACCGGCCGTTTGCGTAAATTATACGACGTCCCTGCTGTCGGGGATTTAAGAAAATGTTTGGCAGCTTTAGCATCAACTGATCAAACATTGGTTGATTTACTCAATTACCGGTTTGAAGGAAACAGATATTCCAAAGACAACCAGCTTGGAGGTCATTCGTTCGGAAATCTTTTTTTAGTTGCACTTTCGGATATCAGCGGTAATTTTAACAAAGGACTTGAAGAGGCATCAAAATTGTTAAATATTTCCGGGAAGGTACTTCCGTCAACTTTGACAGATTCTAAGATTTGGGCGGAAATGACAGACGGCCAAAAAGTGTATGGGGAGGAAAATATAGACCTTGGTACATATCAGGGTAAGTCTCAAATTAAGAAATTGTATCTTGAACCGTTGGACGCAAAAGGATACCCGAAAGCGATTAACGAGATTTTAGAAGCTTCACAAATTATTGTAGGTCCCGGTGATTTATACACTTCCATTCTGCCGAACTTATTAATAAAGGATATTGCCAAAGCGGTCAAAAACTCGCGGGCAAGCAAGATTTTTATAACAAATGTTGCTAATAAACCTACGGAAACAAAAGATTATACGATTGAAAAGTATCTGGAAGTTATCTTGGATCACGTCGGTTTTAATATTTTTGACACAATTTTGGTTAATACAAAATATTCCGTTAATCTACCCAAAGAATTAGGTTACTCGCAGGTAAAATTTAAAGACAAAAATAAAATAAAAAATATGAGGATAATTGAAGGGGACTTTATTCATTCAAAAAACCCGACCCATCACGATGCAAATAAAACTGCAGAAGCCATTTTTAACTTAATCAATAATTAATTTAAATTACCGTTTAAACTTTGCTTTTGTGTAAAAAATGGTTTAAAATTCACTTTTGCTCATGCTTAATACGATTTTACAGATTATCCAAATAATAATAGCAATAAGTTTAATAGTTGTAATCCTTCTACAGGCTAAAGGAGTTGGGCTTGGAGCCACTTTTGGCGGAGAAGGAAGCTTTTACCGCTCCAGAAGGGGAGTCGAAAAACTTTTACTATACTTAACAATTGCATTTTCTACTCTTTTTGCGGCAGTTTCGATTATCGGAGTGGTGATAAGTTCCTAAGTTATTAAGATGTTTCCCCAAAAAATAACAAGACGATTCCGTTTTTTTATGTGGTTTGTCAGCCGTTACTTCTCAAGGCACGGACAAAGAGTGCTCTCCATACTTTTGTTTTTAATAGTATTAACCGGTGTCTTATATTGGATATTAAAGTTTGTTAATCCTTTCAATCCTACTCATACGGAGGGTATTATCGGTACTTACACGGTCGAAAAACTCCCAGCCAGAGTTACAAATCTTGTTAGCGTTGGACTTACCAGGGTTAATAGTGAGGGAAATTTTGAACCGCAACTGGCTACCTGGACTGTCGATGAGGAAGGAAAAACCTATACGTTTACGCTTAAAGACAATACCTTTTGGCAGGACGGTAAAAAGGTTGTTACGTCCGACTTGGTTATTGCGATAGAAGGAGTAACGATAAATTATCCAAACGAAAAAACCATTGAATTTAAATTAAACGAACCCTTTTCTCCCTTCCCGTCGTTACTTTCCAAACCGATCTTTAGAAAGAATACTCTTGTTGGTGCGGGTAAATATAAAATAAAAAAGTTAGAAACTCAATCTCAAAACGTTTCACAAGTTAAATTAGAAAGTTTAGAAAAGAATTTGCCTAATGTCGACTTCAATTTTTACCATACGGAAGATTCCGCGCTAACAGCCTTAAAGTTAGGCCAGGTAGATGCTATTTACGGAGTTTTTAATCACAAACCTTCGGATACTTGGCCAAACTGGCAGGTTGAGAAAGTACCTGCATATAACAAAATCGTGACAATATTTTTTAATACCAAAGACCAGTTTTTAACAAAAGAAGCCAGACTTGCGCTAAATTACCTGATTGACAGGTCAAAATATGAACACACTTTGGCAACTTCAACGATTTCTCCTACGTCCTGGGCATATAATCCGGAGTTGAAGCATTTTGAAAAGAACGTCGAAAAAGCAAATGAACTCGTTAAGGATCTTAACCTGGAAAATCAGAAAGTCATACTTTCAACTCTGCCTCAATTTGAAAGTGTGGCAAATATGATTGCAAACGATTGGCGCAAGTTACTAATCGAAGTTGAAGTTAAAGTCGTAGGACAATTTGAAGAAAACTACCAGGTGTTTTTAGCAGGCCAGGAATTTCCGATTGATCCCGACCAATATACCCTGTGGCACTCAACACAAAAAACAAACATAACAAAACTTTCAAGTCCAAGAATAGATAAATTATTAGAAGACGGAAGAAAATTGGTTGACCCGAATGAAAGAAAACAAAAGTATCATGATTTCCAAAAAGTCTTAATTGACGAATCCCCGGCAATATTTCTGTATTTTCCGGATAATTACTTTATTTCCCGCAGGAAAGTTACAAAAAATGTAGACCGAATTTCAACTGCTTACCCGAATTTTAAAACAATTTCAGATTAAGGAAGATTTAATATATATTAATTACCGACTTCTGTCCCGTCAGCTTGGTCAGCGGATCTTCAATCAAAGTTGAAATTTTGATAAACACCCGGTCTGTTTTATCTTTATTATTTTCTTCGTCGTTTTCATAACCGTTATCTTTCTCGATAGCTATAATCGGCCCCCCGGTTGCTATTCGGTCAATTGGCAGATTGGCATTAGTTGCCTGTTGCGGATTTTGTAAATATGCAAGATATTCTTCCCTGGTTAATTCTTTTACAATATTTTCCTGGCCGTTTGCCATTTGTACTACCGTGATTTTTGTATTACCGCAGTTTTTTGGTTCGGTTCCGACAACAAATAATTCCTTTTTGACTTTGCCTGATCCGCACGGTTTTTGGCCTGTGAAAGCATCAACGTCTGATAAAATTACACTGTCAGGTTTTGAATACCATTTATCGCTTTTGTTTTGAACTAAATTTTGCATGACTCTGTGCCAAATGGGAGTAGCACCTGTAATTCCCGATGTTAAAGACGGGTGCATCGGAGTATTATCATTATTTCCGACCCAAGTCGTTACAACAAAATCGGGAGTGTATCCGATTGTCCAATTATCACGCTTATCGTTGGAAGTTCCGGTTTTAACTGCTACCTTTTTACCGGGAATATTTAACAGACTGTTTGTACCAAACGAAGCGCTTCTTGCCTGATTGTCGGATAAAATGTCCGAAATTAGATAAGCAACCTCGGGTGCGACGACTTTTTCTCCCTGATTAAACCTATTTTGGTATACGATCTTACCGCTTGCATCATTAATTTGGGTAATTGTAATAATATCGTGTTTGATCCCGCTATTGGCCAGAACTCCGTAGGCTTTTGCCATATCTGTCATTTGGACTTCACCACCTCCAAGGGTTAAGGACAATCCGACATTTTCCCTTTTTAAATCGTCAATTCCGAGAATTTTTGATTTTTCAACCATTGCATCGACCCCGATTGTTGCCAGCATTCTGACTGCCGGTACATTGTACGAATTGGCCAGTGCAGATCTGATTGAAACGTTCCCGTGAAACTTATCATCATAATTTTTAGGTTCGTATGTTTCCCACGAACTTACAAATTTGGTCGGAATATCTGACAGGATTGTAGCGGGCGTGTAACCCTTTTCAAAAGCCGTTGCATACATGACCGGTTTTATGGATGATCCAGGTTGACGGTAAGCGAGTGGGACGTTAAACGTACCGTATATTGCGGTATCAAAATAGTCTTTTGAACCGACCATAGCTAACATTTCTCCGTTTTGGGGACTGGTAACAACAACCGCTCCGTTGCCAACTCTTAGGTTTTTTAGCTTATTTACTTCTTCTAAAACAACCTTTTCGGCCATTTCCTGTATATCGATATCCAAACTGGTTTTAACCACAAGTCCGCCTTTCTGGACTTTTTCCAGTCCGTATTTTTCAATTAATGCATCCTTGACCATCATCGAAAAATGCGCTGCTCTTAAAGTTGAAGGAGTGAAAGTAAAATTTAACTTTTCGTCAAAAGCGTCGTCTTTTTGTTGATTACTAATAAAACCTTCTTCAACCATACTGTTTAAAACCAATTCCTGTCTTTGCTTGAAGATTAAATTTTCGTTGTTTCTCGGAGAAAGTCTGGAAGGTGCACTTGTTAAACCGGCTAAAAATGCCGATTCGGCAAGAGACAGATCCTTAACTTCTTTTCCAAAGTAATACTTACTTGCAGTGCCAACACCCCAATTTACCCCGCCGTATGAAACTTCATTTAAATATTTTTCAAGTATTTCGTCTTTTGTATTAATTCTCTCAAAATATAGGGACAAAAGAATCTCTTTTACTTTTCTGTCTAAGGTTCTGTTTAAGGATAAATGAGCATTTCTTATATATTGTTGGGTTATTGTTGAACCGCCCTCGAGCCTATCGTCAAATGCAATCGCTTTAGCCGCCCTAACCATTGAAACCGGATCTATGCCCGGGTGGTTGTAAAACCTTTTATCTTCTACGGCTATGGTTGCGTCTACTAGGTACTTGGGCATCTGGTCCAATTGTACCCAGATTCTATTTTTTTGATCGTAGATTTCATATATTAACTTGTCGTTGCGGTCATAAATTCTTGTTGTTAAATCAGGTTCGTATGAGGCAAGTTTGATCGGGGGGAATATCAAAACCAAAAACACTAATATTAAAAACGCAATTAAAAGCGCGGACTTTTTAAAAGCATTAAAAGACGCATAAAATTTATTCATTCTTAGCCATAACATAGACCTATAGGATATAATCACTGGTGGCATTTTGTCAAATTTATTCTGCCTTACTTTAAGTTCATTAACTTTTATCGGTCAAATTATAATGTAAGTAATTATCAAAACTTATAC
>DATCJB010000010.1:0-5417 GCA_036507455.1 Patescibacteria group bacterium
CGAATTATGGAATTTCGTGATTCGTCGAGTCAGACTCGACTTCGAATTTCGAATTTTAATGTTACAATTCTTCCAGCTTGGTTTTTTCTTCTTTTCTTTCCGGCTGGATTAAATTGAGGTATTTTTCGGTGGTTGAAAGTCTTTTGTGACCGGCCAGTTTTGAGACTAAAATTAATGATGCCCCTTGGGTTAGGTGGTGGGTGACCCAGGTGTGACGCAAATCGTTAACTTTAGCGTCTTTGATTCCGGCTTTTTTGAAATATCTGTCAATTGCGGTCCGGATATTTCTGATTAACAATTGGTGGCCGGTTTTGGTAATGAATAAATACTCGTCAGCCGGATTTTTGGCCGCTTTTTTAGGCTGCGGACGGTGTGAAAGATATCTTTTTAGAGCAAGTTCAGCTGCCCGGTTAAGAGGAATTGTTCTTTCCGAATGGGATTCCTGGGGACGAATGTAAAGCTGGCCTTCCCTGCTGCTTTCTGAAAAGATGACGTCTCCCATGCGAAGATTGGCAAGTTCCGAAATTCTTATTCCGGTTTGAAGCAGTACTTCGACAATTGCCGCAATCCTTGGATCATCCCTTGCGGCATCTCTTAGTGCCCGGTACTCCATAGGGGACAGGGTTCTTGGCGGTTTGGTTTCAAATTTTGGGTGGGAAACCAAAAAAGCCGGGTCGTCGGTTATTACTTCTTCAACTTTTAAAAATCTGAAGAAAGTTTTGGTTGAATTAAGCTTTCGGGAGAGACTTTTGGCGGTATAGCCGTTTTTTTCAAGTTTGGCCAAAAAGGCTTTGATGTCGTCAGCGGTCACGTGGTGGACGTGCGTCTTATCAAGCTGATTTAGAAAATCAACGAGCTGCTCGACGTCTTTTCCGTATGCTAAAATTGTGGCAGATGCTCTTTTTTGGCTCTTAAGATGATCAACAAACTTCTTGTGAGCCTCCGTTAAGGGAATCATATCCAGGAGATTATATCGCCCAAGATACTATAAGTCAATATGATCAATGTTTCTTGTACGCTCGAATTAGATTACACTAGAGGATAAAATTTGATCATGAAACAGAAGCTGTTGGCAATTTTAATCGTAGTTATCGGAAGCTATTTTATCTTATCAATTTCGAGGCAAATCTATAGACTCTATAAGACGCAGGATCTTGTGACAAACGCTCAAAACAAACTTGATATACTAAAGAGCGAACAGCAAGCCCTCAAAGAACAATTAGACTATCAAAAATCCAACGAATTTATTGAAAAAGAAGCCAGAAACAAATTGGGTTTGGTCAAACCAAACGAAGCAATTGTAGTTTTGCCGAACGACAAATCTGAAGATAAAAGTAATCTTACTTCGTCAGACTCAAATTTCGGTCTTTGGTGGCAGGCCGTATTTAATTAGATTATAGATTTTAGATTCTGGATTTTGGATTTTTTAACATCTACGATCTATCATCTAACATCTATTATCCAAAGAATGAGCCCAGGGATTTACAGAAGTGACAAAAGTTTGTCAAATCTTACCCCGGGATTGTGTTGACAAATGAAGCAGTTGAAGCTAAAATAAGGCCTGATAATCGCGGGGTGGAGAAACGGGATCTCATCAGGCTCATAATCTGAGGAAGCGGGTTCGACTCCCGCCCCCGCAACACTTCAATAAAATCAGCAAAAATAAAACGAAGGCCTCGTTTGAGGTCTTTTTTTGTGGGGCGGATCTGGTAAATTTTTTCGCGATTGTTTATGATTAAAGTTACCTGCCTATGTTTAAGAGAAAAAAACCGGATATTAATTTACTTCCTGAAGGCGATGTTGCAACACACATAGCCAAAGGTCCCATTATTTTTTCCCTCGTTTTGCTTCTTGGCGCTTTAGGCATTTACGCCGGCTTAACGTTTTTCCATTCTTTGCAGGTAAATCAAATCAATTCCTTGACTTTGGAGGTTCAAAACTTTGAAGAAGTCGAAAAACAGGAAGTGTTTAATACGGCCAAACTCCTGGCTCAAACCAAAAAAACTCTGGTAGATTATAAAAACTTTAGTCAAACATATTTTGACGTGGGCAAAAAACTAACTGAATTTGAGAGCGTTGTACCGGCCCAAGTTCAATTGACCAGTTTGATACTGCAAAATGACGGCAAAGTTACGCTGACCGGAGTCGGTCCTAATCCGGAAGTTGTTGAGGCTATGGTTACAGAACTTAGAAATCAAAAGGAAAAGTTTGAAAACGTTTCGGTCATTTCTGTTGCAAAAAATCTAAACGGTTATGTTTTTTCTTTAAGTTTTTCGTTAAAGAAGTAATTGTCAAACAAATGAAAAAAGAGTTGGAAATTAAAAACCTTTTTATTAAAAAGAATCTTGGTTTGATTTTGGTTGTATTTGCGATTATTTTAACGGCTCTTTTAGCCGTATCATTAATACAGCCAAAATTCCAGCAGTTAACCGATACTCAAAAGAGTAAAGCCGTTCTTGAGCAAAAAAGAGATACAAACTTGGCAACTTTAAATAATTTGAAGGCAATCGATATTAAGGCAGAACAAAAAAGACTATCCGGAGTTGATCAATTAATTCCTGCTTATAATGACGTATTTTCAAGTTTGTCCTTAATTGAATCTTTGGCAATTTCGAATCAATTGACCGTCATTTCCAACAGAGGAGAAGGGGTTACTCAAGTTAACGGAGCCGTTACCAGCTATTTGATTCAATCAACTTTTGAAGGAGATTATCTGCAAATTAGAGGATTTCTGGAGTCGCTATACAAATCAAGAAGAGCAATCGGAATTCAAAATGCTTCTTTAAATCTTCAGGGCGAACAGGCAATTACTTTAAATGCCATATTTTATTTGCCGGTTTCCCAAGCGAATTTCAACATCGGTACCATCGATACCGTTGTGTCATCTTTAACGCCGGAAGAGGAAGAAATAATCGGGACTCTCAAAGACCGTTCGTTTGTTCCGGCTTCGACGGCAAGCGCAACTTTAGGCAGATCAAATCCGTTCCTTCGTCCGTAAGGTTTGAAAACTTGAAAAACTTGCCCTGATGTGATAAACTACAAGAGTTGGCAGACTGAAACTCGGACTAGCAAACCTGAAATTACTTAAGGCAGAGTAAAAGGGTGTTTCTTCAAAAAAGACAAGCATACGGCTTGCAAAATTCTTTCCAGCTTGATATATCTTTTTTAGTGCTTTGATGGCGGCGTAGCTCAGTTGGTTAGAGCATGGCACTCATAACGCCAAGGTCGTTGGTTCGATCCCAACCGCCGCTACTACATTTTCCCAGGTTTGACAATTGAAATTAGTTACTGTATAAATTAGTCGATGATTACAAGTCTTAACCATTATTGGTATATAAAACAAATCCATTAACTTGGCAAGTTTTTTTGTACCGTAATTTAAGACTTTAATTAAATAGAATTAATCACAAGACTCGCCAAGGGGCGAGTTTTTTTGTGGAAAAAAGAGATGAAAAGTAAAGGCGCAATCGCAATTTTAGGCGGTATGGGACCCCAAGCTTCAGCTAAATTAGTTGAGGTGGTCATCGAAATGGCTTCAAGAGACTTTGGCGTTAAGGATGCGAAAGATTTTCCTGAGATCATTCTCGTTTCGGCTCCGGTTCCCGAATTTTTTTCTAGTAAGAAGAATGTTAAAAAAGCTTTGACTATCCTGAAGGCAAAAATTAAGTTTCTCAATCAAACGGACATAGTCATAACTGCAGTAGCCTGTAATACTGCACACTTATTCTTAAAGGACTTGCAGGAAATTTCAGAAGCACCGTTTGTTTCGATTATTGAAGCAGTAACCAATCAGGTAATAACAAGTAGAGTTAGAAAAGTCGGATTAATGGCCAGTCCTTCAACAATTAGATCGGGTTTATTTCGAGATTCGTTCAGGATGACTGACGTTAATGTAATAACCCCCAAGAAAGAACAAGTAGAAATTCTCGGAACGATAATAGAAAGTGTAATTGCGGGTGAAGATAAAGACGGATTATCGAAAAAACTGGAAATAATCGCCTTAGACCTTAAAAAAAGAGGTGCTCAAGCCATTATTTTAGGTTGTACAGAACTGCCTCTGGCTTTTCCTAAAAGTTTTCCAATACCCGTATTTGATTCGATTCAGATTCTTTCAAGAGCGTTGTTAATTAGGGCATTTAATTCCGATAAGAAAGGAATTACAATTAATTAAGTGAAAAAGAGGATTCTAACCCTTCAACAAGTTCAGGGTAAATAATTATATGAAAAAACGGATACTTACCGGTGACAGACCGACAGGCAGATTGCATTTAGGCCATTACGTCGGTTCTTTGCGAAACAGAGTAAAGTTGCAGGATGAGTATGAGTGTTTTTTCATTATTGCTGATCTGCACACTCTTACAACGCGGCCGGAACGCACTGCCGACCTTAAGGAAAACATAAAGCAACTGGTTTTGGATTATTTATCCGTTGGCATTGACCCCGAGATGGTAACGATTTATGTACAAAGTCAAATTCCGGAAAACGAAGAATTGGCGGTAATTTTTTCAAATTTGGTAACCGTCCCGCGGCTTGAAAGAATGCCGACTTTAAAAGAAGTGATGAGGGATTCGAACATTCAAACTCCTTCTTACGGACTTTTAGGATATCCCGTTTTGCAATCGGCGGACATTTTAAGTTTTAGGGCAAATTTGGTACCGGTCGGCAAAGATCAGGCGTCCCATATCGAAATAACCCGCGAAATTGCCCGGGAATTTAACAGACTATATGGTGAAACACTGGTCATTCCCGAGGCGCTACTTCCTGATGATATCGGGACTTTGCCGGGAACAGATGGCAAGTCCAAGATGAGCAAAAGCGTTGGAAATGTCATCAATTTATCCGATGATTTGAAGACGGTTAAAAAACAGGTAATGAAAATGTATACCGATCCGAACCGGATTAAAGGTAACGAGCCGGGGAATGTCGAAGGAAATCCGGTGTTTACTTACCTTGATGCGTTCGCCCGGGAAAGTCATAAGTCACAAATTATGAGTTATAAGTCCAAATACAAAGAAGGGAAAATTAAGGATGTTGAGGTTAAAGAATTTTTAATCGGGGTTTTGGAAGAATTTTTGGCTCCGATAAGAGTTAGAAGAGCCAGGTATGAGAAAAAACCCGAATTGATTGAGAAAATCTTAAAAGAGGGAACTGCAAAGGCAAGAGAAGAAACCCAGAAAACCTTAGAAATGGTCAAAAAAGCGATGAAGCTTGACTATTTTTAAGTTTAGATATTGACATAATGTTTCTTTAAATTTAGAATACTTTTCAACTGCTCCCGATTATGACTCAAGAAGGTAGAGCTGAAACTCTCACAAATCCGATTGCAGAAGGTGCTTCGAAAATTCTAGATCTTACGACTGATTTAGTTAAAAATAAACTCGGAGGGATTTTTCCAAAAAATGAACAATACAGGTATG
>DATCJB010000011.1:0-3088 GCA_036507455.1 Patescibacteria group bacterium
TCGCGAGACACCCTTAATATTTCTTTCAGATAATCGCTTATCTCTTTCTCTTCGCTTAACGGGTCTTTAGCTCCAGAATTAGCTGCCAATCCAGTGGCTTCAACCATAGCTGTTTGGGAAGCAGCATCAGACGCTTTCGAAGGTTCAACCAGGGGTTTTACTAGTTCTCCATTATCAGGCATTGTCTATTCTTAGAATATCATGGAGAGAGAATTAAGACTAATTCTGCTGCGGGACTAGGATTCGAACCTAGATAAACAGCTCCAAAGGCTGTTGTCCTACCATTAGACGATCCCGCAATAATTAAAACAAGGCTAATTTTATCAAAGAATTAAACTAAACACAAAGAACGGAGGCAATTTAAAATTTATCGGCTTTTGCTTTCTCGCTTATTTCCTTTTCTTTTTTAATTCTGATTTTTTCGTGCTGCTCAAGTCCCCTAAGAAGATCTTCGGGAGCTTCTAAGTTTGTAAGTCTGTATGCACTTAAGCGCTGGTGGGAATTTAAGTTAACCGGTTGACCAGTTTCCTGGTTTATCGCCACAAAAGGATCCGGATACTTACTATCATCAAATTCTTCAGTTTTTGGCTGAAGCTTAGTTCTGATTTTTTTGTCTCCATCCGTAAAAGTCATAATCGCTAAAGGCCTTAATTGCCTTTTTTCCGGACCTATTGTTATTGTTGATTGAGCTTCTTTGTTGGAAATGTCTTCCATTTGAGTTAATTTTATCAAAAAGCAGGTTTAAAAACAAAATTGATAGGTTTAAATTTCGGCAAGTCTGGGAATTTTGTGCAATTCTTTGACGATTATTTTATTGGACTCGATTAAATTTACGCTTGTGTAGGGTAAATTTAAATCTTTGCAGATTTTTAAAACGTAAGGAGAAATTAACTTTAATTTGTTTCGGGGACAATTTGGGAATAGGTGGTGTTCTATTTGATAATTCAAACCGACAAGTACCGTATCGGTTATTATTCCCCCCGTTATATTTCTTGCGGTTATGATTTGCTGCTCGAGAAATGTTAGTTTTTGGCCTTTCTTAAGCTGGGGCATGCCTTTGTGATTTGGCGCGAAGCAATTTGCCAGATATATTCCACTTGTGGCGTGAACAATTAAAAAAACAAAGATAGCTTTAATTGGATCAAAAATTAAAAACGGCAATGGAAAAAGGAAAATTATTCCGATTGCGTAAATTAAAATTTTCCACCAGTTTTGATTTAACCTTTTTTCTCTAAAATAACCAAAGCTTCCGAGCCTGTTTGAAAAGCTGACGATAATCCCTAAAGGGTAGTAATAATAAGATTGGTATTTGGAAATCCACTTTTCAATACCTTTTTTTTCTAAGTATAATTCCCTGCTTGTTGCAATAAAGGGAATTTTTATGTCCGGATCGTCTTCGACGTGATTCGGGTTTGCGTGGTGGGCGTTGTGCCTTATCTTCCAGTTATCAAAAACCATCCCCAAAAAGAATCCGCTAAAGTAGCCGAGGATATCATTATTTTTAACTTTGGAAAATACCGCCCGGTGGCCGCTGTCGTGCATCAAACCGCCGAATTGGACGGAGAAGAAAGTGAATGCCAAACAGGCTATTAAAAGGTAACCGTAATTTTCGATTTTAAAAATTGCAAAAGAACTGACTAAAAAGCCGGTAAAAACGATTGATGTTAATAAGAAGTAATATAAATAAGATCGATCTAAAATCCCCGCTTTGGTAACGTCGTCTTTTAATTGGGAATAAATTTTTGAAGCGGTTTGAATATCGATGTTTTTAAATTCACTTTTTGCCATAATATTTGCAATTAATTATAACAGAATAGATAATAAATATTAGGCATGTTGTTTGTAGAAATTAAAAGGTGGTTGTTCTCATTAATTTTCAGCCTATTTATATTAGGGCTAATCGGCGGTTATTTTGCATTAGGCGGATCCGAATGGAAACAGCTTTTTTTCATAAACAAATTTATAGCCTCTACGGGGATATTACTGATCGGAATTTCGTTTTCTTTGGGGCCGTTGTGCCATTACTTCAATATTTTTGATTCAAAGCTAATTTACCGTAAGTATTTAGGCGTACTCGGGGCACTTTACGGGTTTTTACATCCTTTAATAACCGTCCTGTTCCTTTCGGAAAGATTTTTCGGCAAGTGGAAATTAAATAATTGGTTTGCATTCGTCGCGGCGGTTATTGCTACTTTTCTGCTTATTATGATGGTACTTGTTTCGAATAAATTTGCGATACAAAAACTCGGCCACGAAGTCTGGAAATTCATTTTAAGGCTCGGTTATCTTGCCTACTTCTTATTGCTCCTCCACATAATTTTATTAAAATACCCAAGATGGATTATGTGGATTAAAGACTTTCCGCAAACGATTTTGCCTTCGTTCTCTTTAATTTCCGCAATTTTTATTTTGTTGATTTTGCTATTGAGGCTGAAAGCCTTGTTTGATAGTGAATATTCCGAACACGAAGTTGGTAAAAAGCAAACCCCTTCGGAAGTTGCCGGTCAAAATCAAACTTCAAATTGATTCATAATGCAAAAAAACTTTGGGTTTGTTTTGGGTTTAATTTTAATTCCGATTGCAATTTTGGCTGTGGCCGGTGTAACCATCGTGGAGCTTAGACAATACTTTGACCAAAAGTCACTAGATCAGACAAGTTTAATTAATCAGGACCTTGAAAAAATAAACGTTATTGTTTCAAATTTTGAAGATTTATCAAATAAACTTGAGGATTATGCAAAATACGGGGTTGAAGTTGAAGAATTCGCAACCAGAAGCGCCCAAATCGGCGGCTACATACGGGACCGGGAATTTGATTTAGCCCTTTCAACGATTGATCAAATAGCTTCGGCATCCGGAAAACTATATGAGGAAAAAATCGAAGAAATCAAATTGACGGTTTTGGCCGATCTTAAAAAATTGGATTTTAAGATCGCAGATTATAAAACTAAAGGCGTAAACGTTACAAGTATTGAGGATGAATACGCAAAAATTAAAGAGTTAATTGATAAAGGTGATTATCTTGCAGCAAGGGATTTAATTGCCTCGGTCAACAAGTCTTTGGACACTCTTTTGGCCGCAAAACTCG
>DATCJB010000012.1:0-2160 GCA_036507455.1 Patescibacteria group bacterium
GTAGTATTAGAACTATAAATAATCTTGTCATTTGGTTTGTAAATGATACTACAAATTCTTCTTTTTTGGGGAAAAATTTACAAAATGGAATCGTAAAGGGGCGTGATCGTCATTAAATAAACCCAAAAAGGCAAAACATAATCCAAAATCAAAAAAGCAAAGCAAACAAAAAGATAATTTTTTGCCAACTCCCCATCCTTATCAAACTTTCCCTTTATAAAAAACCCAAAAATGAATTGCCCAATTCCTAAAATGATTGTCAGCCAAATTAATCCTGATGCATTTGTTTGGAGCATTTTGGGAGAAAATTCCCGGATGACGGTGTTAACTTGCGGCAAAACGTAAAAATTGAAAAAGATGCCAAAAAGAACTAAGGACGCTCCAAAAAGCCGGTTTAAGCCGGCAAGCCATCGGTGACGGGATTTATCTTTCCAAAGTAAATAGAAAGCTATTGGTGGGAAAAATGCCAAAAAGAGAAAAATGACCCAGGCGGGGATTTTTTTCTTTTGGGGCGGTTGAAATACAATGGCTTCAGATTCCGGCCTTATTTCATCTTCCATCATTATTTGCTTACAGACGTGCTCTTTGGGTTATCTCGGCATCAACTATCTCAATCGGACGGCCGTAGCGGAGACGGGATAGTTGTTTGACCATCTCCATAATTCGGTCATTTTTAACGTCCTGCGACAAATCGCGGGTAGTATCCATCGAAAACGGCGGTACCGGTTCGTTAGCAACAATTGTTTTCATATACGTTTGAAATCTCTCAACATTAATCAAATCCGATTCGTTAAATGTCGGCTGGTATTCGTGCTGTAAATAATTGGCGTCAGTCACACCGACTCTGAAAGAAACAATCGTTCCGATGTTGCCGAAAACCGCGTTTTTGACTTCTTCCTCAATTTGACCAATGAACTGATTGGCCACGATCAAATTCAGCCTGAATTTTCGCGCTTCTGACAAAATATCAGCAAACGTTTCGGTCGCAAAATTTTGAAACTCGTCAACGTAAAGGTAAAAATCTTTTCTCTGCGCTTCCGGCATATCCTGACGGGACATCGCTGCAATTAATATTTTCGGAACCAGTACAAGTCCCAAAAAGTTCGAGTTTTCCTCGCCGATTTTTCCTTTTGAAAGGTTTACTATTAATATTTTTTGGTTATCCATCACGTCTCTTAAATCAAAAGAGGATTTAGATTGACCTATGATGTTTCTGATTAATTTGTTGGTAACGAAGCGGCCGAATTTGGAAACGATGTAGTCCAAAACTTCTGATTTGTGAAAGTCGGAAGTCTGGGCTATTTGATCGGTCCAGTACCTTCTAATAACCGGGTCGGTAACTTTGGGTAAGAGTTCCTGAACAAATCCCGCGTCTGTTAATACTCTAACCACCTCGACAAACGTTGAACCGGGTTCGCTCATAACGGTTAGCATTGCGTTTCGAATCGCGTGTTCAAACCTTGGCCCGATTATTCCGGTTTGGTGAGGATCATAAAGTTTGTACATTAAACCGATTATTGCCGTTGTAACGTAGTGCTTTTGCTGCTCGGTATAAGCTTCTAACATGTTTAATGCCAACGGTCTTTCCGTATCTCCCGGGTCAAAGTAAATGACGTCCTCGGCACGTTCGGGCGGAATCATTCGTAGAATGTCTTCTGCCGCATCACCGTGAGGGTCTATAAAAGCCACTCCCTTACCGGCTATGATGTCCTGCATAACAAGGTGCTTTAAAAATTCGGTTTTACCTGTTCCGGTTTTTCCGATGATGTACATGTGACGCCTTCGGTCGTCGTCACTCATAAATATCGGCCTCTCAACTCCGCGAAATACTGACTTGCCCAAGTGCAAACCCTCCCACGGGATCTTAGCCGAAGACGGCGCCCGTTTAGCCTGAACCCAATAAATATTGGGTGTTTCAACCGATTTATTAGGAAGATGGAAAAGCGTTGCAAGTTCTTCGGAATTCAAAATGCTTTTTGCACCAAAAACCGGCATATAGCGATAGATAAAATCAATCATGAATTGCTTTTTGAAACGAATTTTATCCCCCTTAAATCCGTTCCAATCCGAAGCGTATTGAGCAAATGCGCCTTTGATGTTGTCGAGGTGAATTTTTGCTGATTCGTAAGTCGGGGATGAACAAACAATTCTGACCGTGAC
>DATCJB010000013.1:0-2672 GCA_036507455.1 Patescibacteria group bacterium
CAATTTTATTTTTGGGTACCAAAAAGCAAGCTCAGGATATTATCGTTGAGGAAGCAAAACGTGCAGGAGCATATTACATCTCCGAAAGATGGGTCGGGGGTTTGATTACAAACTTCGACAAAGTATACCAAAACATAAAAAGACTAATCGACCTCAAGAGCCAAAAAGAAAAAGGCGAATGGGACAACAAATTTACCAAAAAAGAACAGTTACTTTTTGACAGACAAATTGAGAAATTGACCAGAATTTACGGAGGAGTTGAAACTATGGATAAATTGCCTGATGCAATTTTTATCGTTGACGTTAAAAAAGAAATTAACGCAACGCTTGAATCTACTAAAAGAAACATCCCCATAATTGCAATTTGTGATACCAACGCGGATTTATCGTTAGTCGATTATCCGATTCCGGGGAACGATGACGCCATCAAAGCCATTCGGATCGTAACAGCTGCCGTTGCGGATGCTTATTTGAAAGGAAAAGGTAAAGAAGTAAAAGCGTTAAAAGAAAACGATGAGACAAAGGTGATGGATGAGACAAAAACAGAAGATGTTGTAAAAGTGGAACCAAAAGAATCTCCTAAAAAAGAGGTTAAGATCAAAAAAGAAGCAAGTAAAAAATCCCCGAAAAAAGTTGTTAAAAAATGACAATTAAAGTTGATGAGATTAAAAAATTAAGAGAAAAGACCGGAGCGGGAATTGCAGATTGCCGCAAGGCATTAGAAGAAGCAAAAGGTGATCACAAAAAAGCCGAAGAACTGCTTAAATCCTGGGGAATTGAAAAAGCGGCTAAAAAATCGCAACGAATCGTCAGCTCCGGTTTGGTTGAAACTTATATCCACGCCGGTGGAAAAGTCGGATCGATGGTTGAGGTTAATTGCGAAACGGATTTTGTCGCCCGAACAGACGAGTTTAAAAATTTAGCCCATGAGGTTGCTATGCAAGTTGCCGCAATGGATCCTAAAGACGTTGAAGAGTTATTAAAACAAGACTATATTCGCGATGCATCGCAAAAAATCGAAGATTTAGTTAAAGCAACAATTGCCAAGTTAGGCGAAAATATTGTTGTCAAACGCTTTATGCGTTTTGAGTTAGGGCAATAACGAATGTTGTCAGATATTACTTCCAGAACACAAAAAGCGATAGAACACTTAAAAAGTGAACTATCTCAAATCCGGACCGGTCGGGCAACGCCGGCTTTGATTGAAAATGTAACGGTTGACGTTTACGGCGGTTCTCAAAGGTTAACAATTCAGGAACTTGGGCAAATTTCGGCTCCGGATCCGCACATGTTAACAATTGCTCCCTGGGATAAATCAATAGTCAGCGAAATTTCAAACGGTATAATCAAGGCTAATTTGAACTTAAATCCGGTCGTTGATACAGATTTGATAAGAATTTCAATTCCGCCTCTGACCGAAGAAAGAAGAAAAGAGCTGATTAAGCAGATGCAGATTAAGCTTGAAGCTCACAAGGTGGAAATAAGACAAGTGCGGCAGGACCAGTTAAAAGATATGAAAGCCAAAAAAGATTCGGGAGAAATTTCCGAAGACGAATTTGAACGTCAGGAAAAAGAACTGCAAAAAGAGATTGACAAAGTTATTGAAGAAATTGAAGTTTTGGGAGAGAAGAAGGAAAAGGAGCTTTTAGAAGTTTAAATTATGTTTATCTTAATTTTTATCTTAATACTGGGACTTTTAGTAATACTGCACGAATTTGGCCACTTCATAGTTGCCAAGCGCTCGAAAATTAAAGTTGAAGAGTTTGGAATAGGTTTGCCGCCCAGGATTTGGGGTAAAAAAATCGGCGAGACGATCTATTCGGTCAATTGGCTTCCAATCGGCGGATTCGTCCGCTTAAAAGGTGAGGATCCGACGGATAAAGGCGCTAATGAAAAGGACAGCTTTTATGTTAAACCGGTTGGTACGCGAATTCTGGTTGTAACCGCAGGAGTTATTGCCAATTTCCTAATCGGGGTCATTTTATTTTATTTAATTGCGTTTGCGGTCGGATTCAAATTCGATTTGCCGCTTTTAGTTGATCACAAATTCCGTTTTACGCAGCAGGTAAATACACCGGTAATCGTCGGTGTTGAAGAAAATAGTCCGGCTAAAAGTGCGGGTTTGAAGGAAGGTCAAATCATAACTTTAGTTAACAATAATCAAATTGAATCAATCGACGAATTGCAAAAGATAGTTCGCGAAAATGCGCAAAAAGAAGTTAATATAGTAGTTCGGGATTCAGCTGGGAACAAACAGGAAATAAAAGTAACTCCCCGAAAAGTTTCCGAAGACCAGGGGCCACTCGGAGTTGCATTATCGGAAGTTGCAACTATTGAATATAAGACACTACCTCAAAAAGCCTTAGTAGGTTTTAGCCATTCGATAAATACGGTTGAGTACTCCGGTAAAATCTTTTACAACTTAGTGAAAGTTGCAATTGCACAAAGGACCGCCGAGCCGATTTCTTCGGGTGTTGCCGGACCCGTCGGCATTGCCCAATTGACTAACCAGGTTGTTCAACTCGGTACGGTTGCTACATTGCAATTTGCGGCACTTTTATCTCTTAATTTGGCTGTAATGAATTTACTTCCAATTCCGGCCCTAGACGGAGGAAGATTCGCGTTTTTGGTTGTTGAGGCTATAACGCGTAAACGGATTTATCCAAAAATTG
>DATCJB010000014.1:0-10539 GCA_036507455.1 Patescibacteria group bacterium
TCGGTTGGTCCTGCTGGGTTTTAATTTCAACAAGTCCGGAATTTAAATTTTTGATAGCATCGTCAGCACTTTTAATAATAGTTTCATTTTTTGGATTTGGCATTAAGCCTTTTGGTCCCAAAGTTTTGGCAACTTTTGCAAGTTGGGCCATAAATTGGGGAGTGGAAAATACCTTGTTAAAATCCCTTCCGGCAACTAATTTATTCTCCGAAATTTGAGCGATTGTCTTTTCATCGCCGAAAATGACGTTCGAAGGTGCTTTATCTATTATTGGCCCGCCCCGACTCGCACTCGCCTCGTCTCCGACTCGTCGGAGCGGGTCGGGCGAGGCGGGGGCAAAAATTAGAACTTTTTCTTCTTTGGTTTTGACTGCGTGAGGGAATGCGATATTGGCTCTAAAACTTTTCTTTAAAACTAAGTGAGCGTCAACTGAACCGGTAAACTTTGTTTTGGAAGTTTTTTTGGCAATTTCCAAAGCAGAAATTAACGGGTAAGTTTTATCTTTTTGAAAAATTGAGGCAACATCCTGATATCTTTTAGAACGGACTTTGGATTTGGCTTGTTTGGTTTTTCTTGCAACCGCAGATTTCGATGAAGTCTTAGGTTCAGTCCGGCTTACTGATTGCACCGAAACTGAATCTTCAGTGTCTCCAGTTTTATTTTCAGTGACTTCAGTGGTTACTGGCTTTTTGGCTTCTTCAGCCACAGGCTTTGCCTTAGCTTGTTTTTGAGCTTTTTTGGACTGGTCGCTAACTGATTCGTCAATTACTTTGACTTTTGTTGTACCCATAATTTAGTTAATAGCGGGTAGTTTGTAGTTTAGTAGACTTTCGTCTATGAACTAATAACTATTGAACTACTCGCTTATCTGCACGCCCATAGAACGGGCAGTACCTTCTATCCCTCTTCTGTAAACAGAATCGGGACAAGCAATTTTCATTTTTCTATTGCTACGCCCATAGAACGGGCAGTACCTTCTACAATTCGCATAGCAGCGTCGATTGTTGTTGCGTTTAAGTCGGGCATTTTATCTTCGGCAATTTTTTTGACCTGATCGTATGTTAAGGAACCTGCAAAACTGCCCCGACCGGTATTGCCAAGCCCTTTTTCCAGACCGGCCATTTTCTTAATCATTTCGGCAACCGGAGGTTTTTTAACAATAAACGAAAAAGTTCTATCTTCAAAAACGGTTAGAACAACCGGAACGACCGTACCTTTTTGATCTTTGGTTTTTTCATTGAATGCTTTGACAAAATCCATAATAGGCAAGCCGTGCTGTCCAAGAGCCGGTCCCACGGGCTGACCAGCCGTTGCTTCGCCCGACGGGATCTGAAGCTTTATAAAAGTTTTTATCTTCTTTGTAGCCATGTAATTTATAAAAAACTTATATATCAGAGGAGCGCCATTGACTCGCGAAGCGAGTCAAGGTGACCTGCTGATATGAATTTTTTTATTTTTTTTGTTTGTGCCATTGCTGTTAGTTTAAATTAAGCTGTGTTTTCCGGTGAAGCATTTATTATATTTTGAACTTGATTTGCTAAATCTTGGACTTCTTCCATTAATTTTGCACTAGACCATTGTGTTTCTTCTGCTTGAACTTTGAGTTCGTGAGCATAAAAATTTAATGCTTCATTAACTGTCTCTTGTGATTCACCTTTTTTTAAATGATCCAAAAACGACCGAACCGATTCAGAGAGGATTTCAGACTCTTCTCTGATCTCTTTTGCCGGAATGTAAGGTCTTTCAAACTCACGGATCATATCTTTGCCACCTGTAAAAAGTCAAGTTCGACCGGTGTTTCTCTTCCGAAAATAGAAACCAATACTTTAAGACGGCCTTTTTCTTCGTCGATTTCGTTAATTGTTCCCAAAAATTCTGAAAAAGGGCCGTCGACGATTTTAACAGCCTCACCTTGAGAAAAGGAAGTCTTGTAGCGGGGAGCTTCCATTTTCATAAATCTTTGGATTGTTTTAACTTCGTCCTCGGAAATCGGAGTGGGTCTGTTGCCGACTCCGACGAAACTGGTTACGCCGTTTGTGCCCCGAACAGCAAGCCAGGAATCATCTCCAAGAATCATTTTGACCAAAATATATCCGGGGAAGATTTTTTCTTTGATTGTATTTTTTTTGCCTTCCCGAACTTCGATTTTGTCCTGGGTAGGAATTAAAATATCTAAAATTTTCTCTTCCAACCCTAACGATTTAATTCTTTGCTTTAAAGCTTCGGCGACTTTATTTTCGTGACCGGAATATGTGTGAACTACGTACCATTGAGGAACCGTAGTATCCAGATGGATTCTGGGCCTCAAAGTTGGTAATTCCTGAGGCGGGTCGTCATCGGTTGATTTTGATTCATCGGAATCCAAACTTGCCGATTCTTCTTTTTCTTCTTCTTTATCCTTCACTTTTGTCTCTTTCTCTTCCTTAATATCTGCTTCCACGACCTCTTCAGGTTGAATATTTTCAACCTTTTCCTCATCAGCTTTTATATCAGTCTGATCGCTGATAGTTTGCTGATTATCGTTTATTACCTTTTTATCGTCGTCCATTTTTTTCTTCGAAAAATAAGCCTCTTATTTGAGTAAAAACTTATTTGTTAATTGTGTTAGTAAAAAGTCCAGTCCTCCAAGCATTGTTCCAACCGCTACCGAAACCCCGATTACTATTAAAGTCATCTTAATCGTTTCGGATCGGGTAGGCCAGACGACCTTGCCCATTTCAAGCCTAACTTCTTCCAAAAAAATTAAAACCTGCCTAAGAATAGGCGGTGATTTTAAAGTTGACGTGACTTTTTTAGCCACAAAATTATCATTGGCCTTCACCATTCGTTTGAAGATATTAACAAATTGAACTGAATAATACAACTGACAACCTAACTTTTAAAAATAAACTATGAAATTCTCCGGAGGTTTTAAAAAAATTAGCGGCTTTTAAATAGAATTTAAAAAATAAGCGGCTTTTAAATAGAATTTAAAAATAAAGGGCACCCAAGTCAAGATCTGCGTATGCAGAAAAAGTCTCGGGTGCCCAAAAGAGCGTGTGTGAATTAACTATTAAACCCGTTCCGCCTGAACTATTCGACGCGTGTCGTACTCACCGGCTCTGAAGGTGCCCGTGCAGGTGATCAAAGTGATCGTGTCGCGTCCGTTGGGCACGATTGCCGATGAGAATTCGCTGCTTGGACCGCTTCCGACCGTGAAGATGCGGGTTACCCGGTAGGTTAACTTGGTGCCGTTTGCCAGTTCGATCTGGATTTCGTCGCTTGATGTGAGTTTGTCCAGATTGTAGAAAATGGCTGCACCTGGTTTTCCTCCGGGAGCGCAGGCTGCACAGTCGACGTGGCCTGAAAAGACGGCGTTGCCGCTGGTACCGGGTACTTCCGTAAAGTTGTACCACGCTACCTCGAAGTAGCCTTTGGGGTTTGGCATCGTGTTGTCTGAGTTTAACCCCAACACAGCCACAGGAGCATTGACACCGGCTTTCGGAATGACCAATCTTGCAATCGGTCCTGAAAACGTTTGGGTGCTGCTGGTTGCCTGTTGAGGCGCAGCAGTTACCTGGGTTGGTACCTGTTCTGCTGTGGGTTCTGCGGTTGCTTCCTGGGTGGAAGTAGCTGTTGCTGCAGCCGGTTCAGACAGAGCTCCTTGCGGGGTTGGCAGATTTGGCTTTGAGCCGTCGTTTGCAAAAACGAAAAGCACGGCGCCGAGTGTTGCCATCCCGACGACCAATAGAAAGAGAACTGTTCGGGGCAAGATTATCCTCCTTCGCCTCGACTAATGACCCTTGTTTGGGGCGTAACTTGCTGGATAGGAACGGGTTTGGTTGTTAAAGTTCACACTACAAACACTGTTTTTCCTTTACCCTTGGTTGTGTGATCGGCCGCATTTGACCGACAAACCCGGGAAAAAGTTGAAAACTAGCATAATATTATACTATGTTTAGGCAAGCACATCAACTATGGGTTATTTGTTACATTTTAATTAAACTTTGCTATACAATAGAGTATTGATATAATTACTGTTGAAGATTAGTTTCCCGATAAATGGGATTATTTTTTGCTAAAAAGCAAACCCTTATGTCAAAAAAAGTCAGAAAAGCAGTAATTCCGGCAGCCGGGTTCGGTACCCGATTTTTACCCGCAACAAAAGCGATGCCGAAGGAAATGCTGCCGATTGTGGATAAGCCGATTGTACAATACGTTGTTGAACAGGCAGTTGCCGCAGGAATTGAACAAGTCATAATTGTTACCGGCTGGCACAAAAGAGCGATAGAAGATCATTTTGACAGACACTTTGAACTTGAATCCCGGCTTGAACAGGCAGGTAAAAAAGAACAGCTTGAGCAAATTAAAAAAATTTCCGAACTTGCTGATTTTGTATATGTCCGTCAAAAAGAACCAAAAGGAAACGGCCACGCAGTTTTAGTTGCCAAAGACGTAATCGGAGATGAACCGTTTATTGTTATGTGGGGAGATGAATTTTTTTATGCCGATCCGCCGGCAGTTAATCAACTAGTTGAGGTTTACGAGAAATATAACTCTCCGGTTATTGCCGGGGTAAGGGTTGATGAAAAGGAAGTTTCCAAATACGGTATTGCCGATGTCACAAACGTTGAAGGAAATATTTATAAAATTAACAAGATCGTCGAAAAGCCGGAAATGGGCGAGGCTCCTTCAAATTTAGCAACTCACGGAAATTATCTTCTGACTCCGGACATATTTAAAATTTTGGAAAATTTAAAGCCGTCAAAAGGCGGCGAGATTTGGCTTCCTGAAGCAGTTGATAAGCTGGCACATAAGCGGGATGTTTATACGGTTGAACTTAAAAACGCAAAATATTATGATTGCGGTTCAAAAGTTGGTTATCTAAAAGCCGTTGTCGATTTTGGTTTGAGCCATAAAGATACTAACGAGGCTTTCCGCGAGTACCTCAAGAACCTCAAACTCTAAAGAGTTGTAAATTGTTAATGGTTAATGGTAAATAGATAGGGAATGGATAGTTTCAAGTTTGAAAACTTGGATATTTGGAAACTAGCTTATGAATACGCAGACGAAATTCATGATTTAACTAAATCTTTTCCCAAGGACGAGCTCTTTAGCCTATCAGGTCAGCTTAATCGGTCCTCTTCTTCAATACCAGATAATATTGCAGAAGGCACTGGTTCAACAACAATCAAGGATTGCAGTAATTATTTGCAAGTTTCAATTAAATCCACCTATGAATCTGTGTCGCAGCTCTACAGAGCTTTTAGAAGAGATTATATTACTCTGGAACAAAAGAATTATTTTTATCATAAAGCTAATGTGCTAGTTGCAAAAATTATCTCATTTAAAAAATCGATTAATTCTCGAGGAAAATTTTGATCCATTTACAATTTACCATTCACTATTTACTTCTATGGTGAAGCATTTGGCTATTTTTGAAGGTGATGCGATTGAAAAAATACTTTTGGGAGAGAAAACAATAGATGGAAGATTTTCCCAAAAAAGACTGCCTCCCTTCGGAGTTGTATCAAAAGGAGATTTGGTTTATCTTAAACGATCAGGCGGGGAAGTTAAGGGTCAATTTTTAGTTGATAGAGTTATCTTTTTTGATCATCCCACAAAAGAAGAAATTGCAGATATTAGAACAAAATATAAGTCCAAACTTTCTTTAAGCGACTCTTTCTGGTTTTCGCACCCCCAAATTAACTACTTAACCCTTATGTTTATCGAACTTCCGCAAAATCTAATCACCCAGCCGAAATTTGTCAAAAAAGATCTTCGGGGTTGGGTAGTTTTGAAGTGATATGATGAAATAAATGATAAGTCACCGGTTTTGGCACAGTCTACTGGTCATAATAGAACACCTGGTTAAAGCTCCGTTTCGCATACTTAGCAGTATTGTTTTGATTTTGGTCGGTTTGATGATTATCAGTTCCCAAATTGGGATTGTGAAATATATCTTTTCTCTTCCTTTAATAATTTTTGGTGTAGCATTTTTTTTAATTTCCATTCAGGATTTTTTTGGAGGATTATTTAACCGAAAATACCAGGAAGCCGAGTGTCCCTTTTGCAGCCATAAGCAGCCGCTTATAAGAAATACAGCAATTCACGTTTGTATAAATTGTAAGGAGAAATTTAGCGTTCAAAAAACGATTTTAAATGAGTAATATTAAAGAATAAGAACAAATGAAATTAAATCTGTCCGAAAAATTTACCAGTCTGCGTTCCCGCCTTGGCGTTATATTTTTGATTTCTGTTATACCTCCGCTTTTATTACTTACACTTTCATATTTTCAACTTAGGGAAAATGAAAAAGAGAAAGCTGAAAATGAAGCCTTAAGGATTTTAAGGCTTTCGGCAAGTAATGAAGAACGATTAATTGAAGGGGCAAGACAACTTTTAATTACTTTCTCAAAAGATAAGGACATTCGTCAGGGGAACTTTTCGCAGTGCAACGAAAATGCCAAGTTTATTCTTGATCAGTTTCCGTTTTACACGGCATTGGGAGTTGTAGATAATAAAGGGAAAATTGTCTGCAGCGGAATGGAATTTGATCCTGATACTAACGTTTCAGACAGAAGATACATCCAACAGGTTTTGCAAACGAATGATTTTGCAGTTGGTCAATATCAAATAGGCCGTGTTTCGAACTTGCCGAGCGTAAATTTCGGCTACCCGATATTAGACCCGGAAGGGGAAGTCAAGTATATTGCTGTTGCCGGATTGGGCTTGTCCTGGTTGAGTAATCTGTCTGAAGAAGTTGAGTTTCGTTCAGGATCGACCTTAACGTTAATGGACGAGAACGGTCGGATACTTTTCCGACAGCCTGACAATGAGTTTTGGCTGGGAAAATCCGTTCCTGAATCTGAAATTTATCAGGTAATAATTCAACAACAATCAGAAGGAATAGTCGAGGCTAAAGGTATTGATGGAGTGGAGAAGTTAATTGCATTTACGCCGCTTTCGATTGAGAACCGCACCGGAACAATTTATCTTCATCTTGGTTTACCAACAAAAATTGCTTATCAAAACGTTAATAGGATATTTCTTTTTAACTTAATCGGTTTTGTAATTATTATTACAAGCGCGTTTGTAATTGTTTGGTTTGGTGGCTACCTATTCATCGTTAAAAACATTCAAAAATTGCTGGTTTCCGTAAAATTTGTTTCAGAAGGAAATTACGATTCCGTAAAACTTGATGAGAAGAGCCAAAAAGGTGAGATTGGGGAATTGAATAGTTCATTTTATCAAATGGCTGTACAATTAAAGCAGAGAGATGAAGATCAGAAGAGAATAAATTCAGTATTGAAAAATCAGCTAAGATCAGAATCCGAATTGGAACAAAAAGGCCGTGATTTCATATCCGTTGCATCTCACCAGCTTCTAACACCGCTTGCTTTAATTAGAGGCTATTTACTGATGCTGCTTTCACAGAAATACGCAAAAGTAGATAAAAGTGCTCTTGAATTTGCGCAGGAATCTGCAAAAGGCGTTGACCGGATGTCAAAGCTGGTCAAGGATCTCCTATCCAGTTCCCGGATTGAAAATAATTCGCTACCCTTGAAAAAGAAAAATTTTAACCTTACTTACCTGATTTCGGATTGTACTAAGCAATTTCAACTCAAAGCAAAACAAAAGAACTTGGAACTTTTATATCCCGAAGAAGGGCAAATATTGGTTTTTGCTGATCCTGATTTGACTGCCGAAGTTTTAAGCAACTTAGTTGACAATGCCATTAAGTTTACGGATGAGGGTTTAGTTTCGATTATGGTTAGGGATAAAGACGATAAGTTTGCTGAAGTAGCCGTAAGAGATACTGGAGTTGGAATAAAAAAAGAAATTCAAAATAAAATTTTTGAGAAATTCTTTTTTTCCGAGTCGTGGATTAAAAGAGAAAGAGAATCAACCGGTTTGGGACTTTATATTTGCAAGTCGCTTATTGAACTGATGGGTGGTAAAATAAATGTAATAAGCGCAGAAGGAAAGGGTTCTACCTTTATTTTTACTTTGCCAAAGGCGAAAAATGAATGATAAAACAATTTTGTTAATTGAAGACGATCTGCCTTTGATCAGGATGTATCAGGTCATCCTTGAAAAGGCCGGCTTTAAGGTTAAAAACGCGCTTGATGGCGAGGAAGGCATAAAGAAGATTAATGATGACAAGCCCGATTTGGTATTGCTGGATGTGATACTCCCTAAAAAAGACGGTTTTGAGGTCCTAAAAGAGGTTAAGAGCAATCAAAATACGGCAAAAATCCCAATCTTTTGTTTAACTGTCTTGCACCAGGAAGAGGATATGAAAAGGTGTAAAAATTTAGGAGCTGATGATTTTTTGATTAAGACTGACGTAACTCCGGATGATTTAATCTCGAAAATTAACTCCAGACTAAGTTCTTGATTGCTTCAGGCCGTGCCTGCCGGCAGGCAGGTTAAACCTAATTGTCAAATAAGACCAAAGCCACAACATAAGCGCCACCGAAGCGAATAAGTACATAAAAGCGCTTGCAAGATTAAACTGTCCGGTATCAATTTTTTCAATCGATCTGAAAAATTCCGCGATGGATATCAACACAAAACCGGTTCCAAATGGAATTAAATCCTTGTGTTTAGTTAAGTAAGACAAGTGTGTAACAAGCAAAGATATCAAAAGAGAAAGAATCATCAGCGATAAATGGTCTCTCGTAAAGATTAAGGCAATAATGCCGAAGATCATGCCAATTTGCAGTTTTGAATGCGGGTCAAGCGCAAAAGCTGCCAAAAGAAAATATAATCCCAGCATTCTCAACCATATTAGAAGCGGGATGATTTCTACGATACTTGATTTAACAAGTTCGCTTCCAAAACCAATTCCAAGAAGCAGAAAACCTAATAGTTTCAAGAAAGTTTTGATTTCAAAACGAAGCCGTAAAGAGTCAAAGAACAACCAAGACACGGTAAAACAGGTTACGGAGAATATTATCAGAGAAATCTTGATTATTATTTGGAAATCCACGTATCTAATTAACTCTACAACCTAATTTTAAACAAAACAAGCGATTTAATATCAATTTCCCGTCTTAAATTGTTATAAGTCCTTTATTTGAATTTCATTTTTTGGATAATTTTACACCTCTATACTTTAATTAACTGCAATTTGAATGGGTTTCTTATTAATGATGGATTAGCATCCGCTGGTTAGAATACTTAGAAATATAGGGTTGTAATTTTACAAGATTTGCAGGATTTTTCCGGTTTTTCTTAATTTCCTTCTTTAAACCTCGACTAAGTTTAAGTCAGTCATTTTTTGGTACCGGATGGCTTAAGAAAAACTCTGCATGCCTATTGACAAACAGTATCCAAACATTGTTAACATAAATTAAGGCTGTTTTTTGAGGAAGTGTAAACGAACTTAGGGCTTCAGAAATCAATAATGAAGCCAAAGATCAACAGAAAAAACCGACTGAAAGCAGTCAAAAAACTTCTTTCGGGCTCTTCGTACCATCAGGTCTGCCAAGAGTTTTCAATCTCAAAATCGCTCCTTTCCCGCTTTAAGAGTGAATATCTTGCTTCGGGCCGTAACCCGTTTTCGCTGCATGTAGGAAGGCCGGTTAATCGTAAAATGGCTCAATCAAAATTGACCCCCGAAGAAAGATATAAACTGTTCAATCTCGTTTTGGATGAAAAACTAAACGTAAGTAAAGCTTGTAAGAAATTCGGCATTTCAAGAACCATTTTTTACCGATTAAAAAAACGCGTTTTTGAAGAAAGCGGGAAACAAGCTGTCGGTTACAAATCCGAGCAGGACAAGCTTAAACCTTTCCAGGACCGCTCCACAATGCCGCACAATCAATGGAAGCGTACTCCAAAACAAATCGAAGATCTTGTCTTAGAAGTTGCAATTGCCCAACCCAACCTTTCAGTTCACAAGATGACGGCTTACTTAAATAAGGAAGTCAAACCGGGCTTAATTAGTAATAAGGGAGTCCAGAACATATTTAAAAGGAACCATTTATCTACGCTTGAACAAAGAATTCAATATTCCCGCCTGATGGAGGAAGCTTACCTGCCGAAGCTTTCACTTAGGGATTTGCCGCAAATACCTTTGAAACTTTGGAGACAACTTTATGCGCCGTTTGCCACAATTCCTAAACTTGGATTTTTAATTTCCAGAGGCTGGACTTCGCTTGGTATTTTATTGGTTCTAACTTATTTGTTTGTCAATTGGTTGGCAGTAGTTGTCGAAGCTAAGGAAGGTCAACGCTTAGGCCTTGTCTTTGCTTCGTCCGCCCTCTTCTTCGGCATCGTCTTCTTCCTCTATTCATTAAAGTATTATCTGTCCCTAATCATTGCCCTGCGTGCCAATACGAGTCCACCTTTAAAGGAAGGTACTACCAACAACCAGACATCACAAACTGCCGATGCGGGATTTTTTGATTTAGTGCTTGCTCCCTTTAACGCATTTAAGAAGGTATTTCCCCGTTCCAAAAGACTGATTAACGTAGATGAACAAAACATTGATCTAACCGACCATCCTTTCGTATCCATTCAAATTCCCTTCTACAACGAGAAGAGGGTAGT
>DATCJB010000015.1:0-6090 GCA_036507455.1 Patescibacteria group bacterium
ATCGAGGCCATCAAAGATGCCCTAATAGCCGGAGGCGCAAATCCGGTCAAAAACGAATAGAAAAATACCAAACCGATTACCAAAACCAAAACAAGCCTTCGGTTCAAGAAGCCAACCAAACCTAAAACTAATCCGGCTAGAAGGGTTATGTTTTGGCCTGAAACCACGACTGCGTGAATCGTTCCTGCGTTGCGCAGATTTTCTTTGGCGACACCAGGCAAACTATCAATTCCCAAAACCATGCCTAAAATTAAATCCGAATACGGACTTGGCAGTTGAACTTTAACTTTGCCGGCCAAATAATTTCTGATTTTGGAAATCCGGCTTTTATTCCTACTGACCATTTCAGTTTTGGGAAATGTGATCTGATTGTTAAGGCTTATTCCTTCTAATTTAACCCTGTCCCCTTTTTCCAGCTTGATCTCGGTGCTGGTTTTGACGCTTAAGTTATCAATTTTAAAGTATTGAGTCGTACCAAAAATCCGCGGCTCTGTGGTAATTTTGCCAATTATCTTAACCTGACCGTCCTCTAAGTTTATTGGAGAGTAAGTTTCAAGCCTAACAAACACCAAAACAGCCAGGGTTATAACCAAAAAGAAACTAGAAAGCGGTAAGTTGATCTTTGAGTTTTTCAAAAGTTGAGGCCCCTAAAACCTTTTTTGAAATTAATTCCTCGATACCTGCGTAGGGACGGTTATTAATAATTTTTGAAGCCGTCACGGGTCCTATGCCCACCAAAGCTTCAAGCTGGGAAGAATTAGCGGTATTAACGTTAACTTTTCCGCTAACCGTTGTCGAACTTGTATCGGTTATGGCCTGGACCTCGCCTTTGGCCGGTATGTAAATTTTGGCGCCGTCAGTAACTTTGGCGGCAAGATTGAGATTTTTGGAAACGAATTCCAAATCGGCGTCTTGGGCCAAACCCCCGGCTTTCAAGATCGCGTCGGAGATCCTTGAATTTGCCGGTAACCTGGTTACCTGGGGCTCTTTTACGGCACCGGAGATATCAACGACCAATAATTCTCCGGTCTCATCTTCATTTCCTTCGCTTAAAATTTGAATTGAGTTGTCACTTGCATCGTTATTCTGATAAAAAATGAAAACTACGCCTACCAGAAGAAAAATAATCCCGCAAACCAATAAAAAAGCTTCAAGTTTGGCAGCTTTAACCTGATCAATAACCCGTTCTATTGGACCTTCGGAATCGGATTTTGACATTTGTCGATTTTAAATTACTATGTTAACCAACCTATTGGGCACAACAATTGATTTTTGGATTTTGGATTTTCCGATTACAATTTTGATTTTTTCAGAATCAAGGGCAATTCTTTTAAGTTCATCCTCACCTAAATCAGCCTCAACTTCAATTTTGTCCCGAACTTTACCGTTAATTTGAACGATTATCAGAACTTTTTCGCTTTGGATCAGCTTTGGATCAAATTGAGGCCAATTAGCCAGATGAATTGACTTACCGTTGCTAAACCCTAATTTGTCCCACAATTCTTCAGCCAGATGAGGAGCAAAAGGCGCAAGTAATCTTAGATAGTTATTGACCTCTTCCGCGGCTAATTGGCGCTCTTTTGACTTATCTGATAAATAATTCAGCCATTCCATCAGCGCTGCTACGGCCGTATTAAACTTAATATTTTCAACGTCAACGCTTACCTTTTTGATCGTTTTGTGCATTTGTCTTAAATCTTCTGCTGATAACTCACTTTCCACTTTCCACTCCTGCCTGCCGGCAGGCAAGGTTCCACTTTCCACTTGAAATAACGCCCAAACACGCTGCAAATACCTGTAAACTCCGTTAATTCCGCCCGGATTCCAGGGCGTCACTAAATCATACGGTCCCAAAAAAGCTAAATATATCCGAACCGCATCCGCCCCAAATTTAGCAACCTCAACGTCCGGATTGACAACATTACCTTTTGATTTGCTCATTCTGGAACCGTCCGGTCCTAAAATAACGCCGTGGTGAACGCGCTTTTGGGCATATTCAACAAATGGAACAATACCGATGTCATGCAGGAATTTGGTAAAGAAGCGCGAATACATAGTGTGACCTAAAGTATGTTCGGCCCCGCCAAAGTAGATATCAACCGGCAACCACTCGTAAATTAGCTTGGTATCAGCCAGTTTTTTATCGTTTTGGGGATCCAAGTAGCGAATAAAATACCAACTTGAGTCAACAAAGCCGTCCATAGTTTCGGTATCACGCTTAGCCTCACCACCACAACTTGGGCACTTGACATTAACCCAGTCTTCAGCCGTGGCCAAAGGAGCCCTGCCTTTAGGAGTGTAATCAACCTCATAAGGCAGTTCCACAGGAAGTTGATCAAGCGGAACAGGTACAATTGCCCGCTTTTCTCCATCAATAATGGCATAGTCTCTGCCTTCAATTGACTTATCACTTATCACTTTTCCCTTATCACTCCAGCATTTACGGCAGTAAATGATGGGTATCGGAGTTCCCCAGTATCTCTGGCGCGAAACTGACCAGTCGTGGATGTGATAATTGGTAGTTTTGACTGCTAAATCAACCTTTTCAAGGTCACTAATTATTTTGGCACTCGCCTCCTTTGAGTGCAAATTATTGTACTTACCACTGTTTATTAAAATTCCAGGACCTTCAAAAGCTTCCGAAAGGTTGTTGGGCACTTGGATTGTTGGGATCTTGGTTGCATTTTGCCCATTAGCCTTTGAGCCTAACTGCCTAATTACCTGTCTAATTTCCAAATTATGTTTCTTGGCAAATTCGAAATCCCTTTGGTCGTGTGCAGGAACAGCCATAATTGCTCCGGTGCCGTAGCCCATCAATACATAATCCGCAGTATAGATAGGTATTGATTCATTATTAACTGGATTGATAGCGTATGATCCAGTCCAAATTCCACTTTTATCTTTGTCTCCGACTTTTCTTTCAACCTCACTCTTTTGTGATGCCCTCTTTTGATACTCTTTAACTAGGTTTTGATACTCTTTAGTGGTAAGTTTTTTAACTAATGGATGCTCGGGAGCGAGCACTAAAAACGTTGCACCAAAGAGCGTATCGGGCCTAGTTGTAAATACAGGAATTCTTAATTCTGCATTCTTAATTCTAAATTCTATCGTTGCTCCTTCTGATTTGCCAATCCAGTTATTTTGCCCTTCAATTAAAGACTTTGGCCAATCCACCGTTTCTTTCCCTCGACTTCGCTCGGGACCTTCAGACTTATCTGGCCAGATAAGTCTTTCGGCATAATCCGTTATCTTTAAAAACCACTGATCAATCTCCTTTTGTACCACTTCCGAACCGCATCTCCAGCATTTGCCGTTTTCAACGTTTTCGTTGGCTAAAACGCACCGGTCCAGCGGACACCAATTAGAAAGGCTCTTACCCCGATACGCCAAACCTAACTCATACATCTTTATAAAGATCCATTGATTCCATTTGTAATAGTTAGGTAGACAAGTGATCACTTCGTGGGTCCAGTCGTAAGAGGCTCCCATCGTTGCAAACTGCTCCTTCATCCGTTTAACGTGGGATAAAGTCCAGTCTTGAGGATGAATCCCTCTTTTAATTGCAGCGTTCTCCGCGGGAAGTCCAAAAGCATCGAACCCGTTCGGAGCAAAAACTTCAAAACCCTGCATCCGTTTCATTCTGGCCAAAATATCCGGAACCGCGAAGGTAAACCAGTGGCCCATGTGGAGATCTCCCGAAGGGTAAGTAAATTCGACCAAAAGATAGAATTTACGAGCAGACTTAGACAAATCGACCTTATAGAGATTATTTTTCCTCCATACAGCTTGCCATTTAGGTTCAATCTCGGACGGTTCATATTTACTCATTAGCAAAGATTATATATACTAAATCCCAATAACACAAACAGGTTTTTTAGTTTGCCAGGGAAAAAATCTCGTGCTAAAATGGGCTTCACAGATGGGGCCGTTAGCTCAGCTGGTAGAGCGTTGCTATGGCATAGCAAAGGTCACCGGTTCGATCCCGGTACGGTCCACACCTAGCAACTTAAAATGGAAGGTTACAAATATCTCAACACGTATATATTAGCAACAGTGATACAAGACTTAACCGTCCAATTTGTCAAACGCTGGATTGAAAAGTTTTCAAGAACGGTTGACCAAATGGAACAAGCGGCCAGATCCGGTAAGCAAAATATCGCTGAGGGCTACACTGTTCAAAGTCTTGAGAGTTACATAAAGCTATGTGGCGTTGCCGAAGGTTCCATTAAAGAACTAGCCATGGATTATGAAGACTTTTTAAGACAAAGAGGCTTTACTATTTGGCCAAAGGATCATCCTAAAATTAGGATTTTTAGGAATTTTAGGGCTGTTTGGATAAAACCCAACATTCCCAACACCCCCAACCTCTCAAATGACCCTGAAGAAGCGGCCAATATGCTTTTAACTTTTTGTCAGATGGAAACTTATATGTTAAGGAGGCAAATCCAATCGTTAACTGAAAAGTTTGTCAAAGAAGGTGGATTTAGAGAAAATCTATTTAAGAAAAGAATTGCTTACAAAAGTTCGGGCCGTTAGTACAGTGGTAATACACTGCATTCGCAATGCAGAGGCGGGGGTTCGATTCCCCCACGGTCCACAAATATTACTGAAGACTTTTCAAAATCTCTTTTTTTAATTCTTCCAACCCTTTGTGGGTGACCGCAGAAATGGCTAGCACTTTAATCTTCTTTTTGCTAAATTCAGAAGTGACCACTTTTACCCTATTGAGAGGAGCTAAATCCGTTTTTGTCAAAATCACAATTTCTTTCTTTTGGACTAAATCCTGCGAATAACTTGCCAGTTCACGTCTTATTGTCCGGTACTCTTTTTGCGGATCTTCGTTTTCCAAAGAAACTAAATGCAGTAAAATTTTGGACCTTGCGACGTGTCTTAAAAACTCTTCCCCTAAACCTTTTCCAAGACTGGCCCCTTCAATCAGTCCCGGAATATCGGCGATAACCAACGAAAATGGTCCGTCAATAGTCGATCGACGATAGTCTATCGACATTACGCCTAAGTTTGGCTCAAGAGTCGTAAACGGATAATCAGCAATTTTAGGTTTGGCGGAAGTTAAAACCGAGAGCAGGGTTGATTTACCCGCATTAGGCAAGCCGATTAAGCCAATATCGGCCAATAACTTAAGTTCGAGGGTCAGATTTTTCTCTTCACCCCCGCCTCCGGGTTCGGATTCCTTGGGTGAACGGTTGGTCGAAGACTTAAAACGGGCGCTTCCTCTACCGCCCATTCCGCCTAAGACAATTAAAACTTTTTGACCGGGACTGATCATGTCAAAAATTTGGTTATCAGGTTCCTGACTACCTAATTTCCCGATATCCTGATTACCTGATTGCCCGATTACCCGATTGCCTGATGTCCTGCCTACCGTCCCAACGGGAACCTTTATAGTCAATTCATTGCCGTCAGCTCCCTTTTTGTTATTCTTGCCTCCCCGGCTTCCGTTTTGGGCATTATATTGCTTAACATACCGGAACGGCTCCAAAGTATTCAGGTCTGTTGTCGCTTCAAAGTAAACATCTCCGCCTTTGCCGCCGTCCCCGCCATCGGGTTTACCGTGACGCATTCCCGGCAGCCAAAAGAAGGAGACGATCCCGTCTCCTCCGTCGCCTGCTTTTACAACTATCTTTGCATAATCAATCATGCGTAAAGTGTACAGTGATTAGAGGGAAGTGTAAAGTGTACAATGAAAAGTGAGTAGTGATTAGTGTGTATAGTGAAAGATTGTTAAGGCTTTGAATTTACGGTATTAATCATTCTTGAAAGCATCTTTATAACTTCCTCATATTTATTTGTTAAATATTCTTGTTTTTCCCTTTTAATGTCATCAATTTCTTTTAAGACTATTAACCAATATTGAGTTTCGCCGGCAGATCCTCTGGAAATTTCCAGGTGAGATGCATAAGTTTTACCTTTGTGACTAGAAAATCCTTCGGCAATGTTAGCTGGAACAGAAAAAGCGGATTTTAGTATTTGGCGCCAAATTTCATAGTTTAGATTTGTCTTTTTAGCTTTTTTTGCCAACCAGAAGATTTCCATAACAAGCTTGTGAGAAAGTTGCCAGACATATAAATC
>DATCJB010000016.1:0-3862 GCA_036507455.1 Patescibacteria group bacterium
ATGCATCAAAACCGGCGTTTAAGACAAAAAAGTCTTCGGATTTATTTTTTAACGCATCAATCGTTGAATTTAAAGTTTGCGCATAATTTTCCGGGTCAGACGAATTTCCCCATTCAAGTCCGTGGTTTGGTTCGTTGTATACGACTACGTATCTGGTTTTTACCGGCCAAATTAAACCGTCCAAAAAATCTGCCCAAGCCTCGCTTTCTTTATCGTACGGCCTTTCCCAGTAACCGTTTTCATTTTTGGTTGCCAGTCTAATTATAGGTATGAGGTGAAGTTTTCGAAGTTCGTTAAAGAAGTTTTGCCACTTATCGTGTTTTCGATCATCAGATTGCATAACTACGGTTATAAATCCCCAGTCACCGCCGCTTGAATTAACCAGCTTTGCCGCTTCAACAGCTTCTTCTTTTGTCGCCGAGGCAAGATGGATGCCGTGTTTATTGTTAATTGTCGTTTGTGCAAAAGCGGGACTAATATTTGAAAGAACTACGCCGGTCACCAAAATTGTGACGATTAAGATCCTGGAAAGTTTCATTTTGAAGTAATTATTATACCAATTTTGCAGATTTAATTGAAAAATAATAAAAGTTTGCTATATTTATTGTATGGCAAAGGAACATATTAATAAGGTTGTTTCAAGAAGAGAACTAATAATTGGCGGAGCTGCTCTTTTGGGAGGATACGCACTAAGAAGTAATTTAGTCGATATCCAAAAAAGATATCTTCCGCACTCTCCGGAAGCTGAAGCAGTCCAACCCGTTGCTCTACTTGACGGTTTAGTGTCCGTTTCCAAGGGTGCAAAAATCAGAACCTCTCCCCGATTTCCCCAACAAACAAGACTTTCTCATCCGGACAACACCATTAAATGGGAAGAAATCGATTCGGTTAATTTTACGAAACTCGACCGGGATTTTTTTGTAACGTATTCTGCCGAAATTGTTGAAGGGCAACCTGCAAGTTACGAAATTTGGCCTGATGGTGTAAAAACTGTGAGAAATATTTATTGGTTAAGACTGCTCATCGGTAAAAAAAATAAAACCGGAGGTTTTGGTTACGTAAATCTATACGGTTCTGAAAATTTTGTTCAGCAATTGACCAATACAGAAGTAGTTTTTCCGGGTTACGATACTTACTCCAATCTTTACATTTCCAAGCTCAACAATGTCATATTACCTTCTTCCAAAGACCGCCTGGCGAGAGATTCAGCACCTTATGTTTGGGCCAGGCTGGTTGAACAGAAACTGGATGGAGCAAGTGCATTAAGAGGCAGTAGTACCTACACGTTTAATGATGGCTATAAAGTCACTGATGTCGGTCAGCAAATAGTAAGTATCTCAAAAGTCGTCGCTAGTGGAGACAATTTGACAGAAAAAATTGAGATGGAACAAAAAGGAACTTTGGTTAATGTTCGAAATCACCCCGGTAAGGAATATTTAAATGGCGAACCAGTTGAAATAGTTGGCAAAGTCAAACAACAAACAGAGATCAGAAATGTCTTTGTAGATGGTCGCAAAGATTGGGTGGGTTTGAGAAGAAAAGATATTTTAGGTGATTTGTACAACGATAATAACCGGGTTGTTAAAATTGAACCCGGTCAAGTGGTTGCAATCTGGAAGTTTTATCTTGACCTATAATCCCCTGATTATTCCTTTTCGGCTTTGCCAATCGCGGCCTGAATAATTTCTCTGGGAAGAGCGGCGGTTGATAAAAGTGCTTTTTTAACCAAATTTCCGGCTTCAGATCCAATCGCATCAGCTGCTTTTATTACACCTATAACTGCGTGAGTAGCGGCTAAGGTTGTGTCATCTCCGATTTTTGACGCTGCGGCAATTGCTCCTCTGACCGCTCCTACTCCTGCCTCGCCAAGATCTCCTCCAACATCCGAAACTCCTCTAATCGCTCCCTGGGCCGATTCTTTAACTGCGGTGCCTACGTCAGCCCCGACTTCCTGAGCCGCATCGACCGCTCCTTCTACGACTCCGGCAACTCCATCCGAAGTTGATTTACCTGATTCCGAAACGGCTGCTGAAGCTCCTTCAACGACATTTGTGACTACGTCTAAAGTAGTAGTAGTGACTTCTCCGGCTCCTTTGATGGTATCGATTATGGTCTTTTTTGTGGTATCTCTGGTTACTCCCACAACATCACCGGCCGAGGTTATGACTTTAATTAAGGTTTCTTTTACGTCATTTGCAAGTCCTGTTAACACAATAAATCACCTCCTTTTTAATGTTTATTAAATGATATACCAACAATAAAACTTTTGTAAAGTTTGAACGTGTGATAACATTTGAGTATAAAAATGGAAGTAATTATGGTCCACGGTTGGAGCGGAACTCCTTCCGAAGGCTGGTTTCCCTGGTTAAAAAAAGAACTCGAAATTAAGGGTTTCAAAGTTCAAATCCCCGAAATGCCGGATACCGATAATCCAAAAATCGGACCTTGGGTTAGAAAACTTTCTGAAGTAGTCGGTACGCCAAGCGAGATTCTCATCTTAGTTGGCCACAGCGTCGGATGCCAGACAATTTTAAGATATTTAGAAAGTTTGCCAACAGTTATAAAAATAAGAGGAATTATTTTAGTGGCTCCGTTTTTTACTCTTACTTTAGATGAGAATGAAGAAGAAGAGATAGCCAGACCCTGGCTTGAAACGCCGATTGATTACCAAAAAGTAAAATCCCGCACAAATAAAATAGTGGCAATATTTTCTGATAATGACCCGTTTGTCTCTTTGGAAAACGTTCAAATGTTTGAGCAAAGGCTTAACTCCAAAACGATTGTAGAAAAAAATAAAGGCCATTTCAGCGGGGATGACGGAGTTAATGAACTTCCGGTAGTGCTTAAAGCGATAGAGGAAATTTCAACCTCGCGTTAAAAGTTGCTAAAAAGAGGTGAATGGTAAATGAAAAATAAGCAAATTATAGATAAGAAGCCAAAGGGATTCACTAACGAAGAACGAGAAGCGATAAAGGAGCGCGCCCGGGAGCTGATGGCGAACAAAGCGGATGGGGAAAGTGCCGTGCTTGCCAAGATTGCCGAGATGCAGGGAAATGATCGCGCTATGGCCGTGAGGCTCCATGCTATCATCAAAGCAAACGCACCAACTCTCTCGCCGAAAACCTGGTACGGGATGCCGGCGTACTCCAATGAGGACGGTAAGATAATCTGCTTTTTCCAAAGCGCGCAAAAGTTCAAATCAAGGTACGCGACATTCGGATTCAATGACCTGGCGAATCTTGATGAAGGTAATATGTGGCCGACTTCCTTCGCTCTAAAAAGGTTGACTGCCGCCGAAGAAGCAAAGATCACCGCACTTGTAAAAAAAGCAGTGAGTTGAGGTGCGATCATATTTCACATAGCACTAATGGGTGGCTGAGGGGACTCGAACCCCCGACCTGAGGTTCCACAAACCTCCGCTCTAACCAGCTGAGCTACAGCCACCACTCTATTTCTGCAATTATTTCTCTGCCAAATCCACTTTTAAAATATTTTTCAAGTTTTCTAGCAATAACTCTATCTGCTACAAATTCTACGTGAACTAACTCAAAAGGACCTCTGTTTAAGGTTGACCTTGTCGATTTTCTCCCTTTATTGTGTTCATTAATTCTTTTATCTAAATTTAGTGTAAATCCCGTGTAAAATTTATTGTCTTTTTTACTTTTTAAAAAATATACATAATACATTTTCGCTCTTACAAGCTGACCTGCCTGCCGGTCATACGACTCGTTAGAGCAGGCAGGGCTACAGCCACCAGGATCGTGTCGTACATTGCAGATTTTACCAAAATTTACCCATTTCCTCAACTACTCCTGTCTCATCCTTACAAATTTATTACCTAAATTGGCTCGTTTTTCTTAAT
>DATCJB010000017.1:0-3129 GCA_036507455.1 Patescibacteria group bacterium
AATGACATAGTCGGCAATGACACCGTCCCTAAGAGGTCGGGAAGCGGTAATATTATCCGGTGTTCTGCCGATCATCTCGCGGGCTTCGTTTCCGACGGCAACAACGCGGTTGTCATCTTCGGAAATGGCCACGACAGTCGGCTCGTTTAAGACAATTCCGACTCCGGCTACATAAACGAGAGAATTGGCGGTCCCGAGGTCAATTCCTAAGCGTTTTCCAAGCGGCAGCATCGCTTGCAAATATACTTTAAACCGGCAAGCATTTGCAACCTTAAATTTGATCCATTTGCAACAGAATTTGAGCTACTTAAACTAATAATCGGTGTTATCTAGGATCTGGTCTTAACCTGCTCCAAAACGAACCGGTAACTAAACCCCTGCCCGCCAAAAATCGCTCTTCAAGCCGTGTATGAATAATACCTAAAAAGGCTTGAAGTAAGATTAGGCGGGACCAGAATTCGACCGCAGGTCGAAGAAAAAAACTAAGCTGTTAGACCTGTACTGCGCTCTTCCAAAACGAAGCGATAAGTAAAATACCAAAAGGCAAATAGCCACAAAATCACCGCCAAAAGTGCTCCGTAATCATGGGCAACGGTGGCCGGAAGTTGGCCGAAGTTATAAGCAACCCAAATAACGATGGCAATCCTAAAAATGTTGACCCAAAAAGTTCCGAGTGCCCCGATTATTAAAGCTTTTAATTTGGAAAGGTTTGTGTACTTGTCCCCCTGCAGACCGACAAAAGCCGTAATTAAAAAGAATAAAATCGACTGCCAGCCTATGCAATTCCAGACAATTTCGGCCACAAACGGCTGGGAATTGCCCAAAATAATGTATTCTTTAGTTACCCCAACTTTCGTTCCGGCAAGTTGTAAGATCAATGCCGTGGCTTTAATCTCAAATGGTACAACATACTCACGGATTAAATAATAGCCTTTAAAGTTAATAACGATCCGTGTCAAAATGTCGTTGAATGTTGCCATCAGCGGAAAGAACATTAAAACCAAAATTAAGATCAAAATGAGCACGACAAAGGTATCTTTGGAAATGTTTACGGCTTTAAAACTGGGTTGCACCATTAGTTTAGATTTAGGATTTATGATTTAAGAATCAAGAATGATTTCGATTTCGTGATTAATCCTTGAAGCAATTTATGAACTAAATTAGCTTGTTGAGCCAACTCATTAAATTCAGAATTATTCAGATATTTTATATCTTTAGCTATTAATAACTGATTTTTCAGTTCAGTCAACGACCCTTGAGATAAATAATAAAAATGAATCTTCTCCTTATAACCCTGCCTACCAAAACCTTCAGCAATGTTGCTTGTAATTGAAGTTGCCGATCTCCTTAATTGATCAATTAAGGAGTAAGTTTCTTCTTTAGGAAACCTTTTAGTTGCTTTATATATCATCAATACTAATTTATGTCCTTCCTGCCAAACATTTAAATCCGTAAATGATCTTATCTTCGTATTATTCATAAATCATATCTCATAAATCATAAATCTTATATCTCAACTTCCTTCTTCCCTCCTGATTCGATTTTTTGTTTCAATTCCAATAATTGCTGATTGCCGGGGTTGAACTTGAGGCCTTTTTCAATTTGCTTCATTGCATCCTCAACTTTGCCGTTTTGGTAATATAAAATTGCCAAATTTATGTAAGACTGTGGATAACGGGGATTTATTTTCTGGGCTAAAATGAATTGGTCGCGGGCGTTATTCTTTTGATTTTGTTTGGCATAAATTATTCCCAAATTTATTCTAGCGTCAAAAAGAGCCGGGTTAAATTCTAAAGCTTTTTTGTAATATTCCGAAGCCGAATCTATGTTTTCGTTCTTTTGAGCCAAATTCCCTAATTGGTAGTAAGCCTCGGATAAATTGGGGTCAAACTCCAAAGCTCTTTGAAATTCCTCCTTTGCCAAATCAATTTGCCCATTTTTCAAATAAGCCAAACCCAGATTTAAAGGGATGGTTGCCACTTTCTTGGTATTGGTAGCTGATGCAATTTTAAATTCATTGATGGCTTTATCCGCTTGACCTTCGGTAGAGTAAGCTACTCCCAGATTGTGATGGGCAATCGTACTTTGTGGTACCGATTTTAAGGTCTTTGACCAAAGCGTTTTTGCGTCCTGCCAGTCGTTATTGCGCAAAAAACTCAAAATTGTATAACCTGATAAAAGGCTAACCAAAAGAACCAAAATGCAGGATCTGATTATAATTGTTACCCATTTTTTGAAATCTTTCTCAAAAGTTGCAACTACTAAATAACTAACGAACAAACTAAAACCGAAAACCGGCAAATACAGATATCTTTCAGCCATTATTGCGGCAATCGGGACGATGTTTGATACGGGAATCAGAGGAATTAAAAACAATCCAATTGAAAAAGATATTACCGGCATTTTTTTAAAAAAAGCAAAAAAGGCTAAAAGTAAACCCGCCAGGATTGAAATCGAAGCTAAAACACGCCACTCGGTTATCTTTTGCGAAGCAACCGCAGTTGGATTATAATCCGATTCCCAAAGCGAGAAAATCCCCGGCGAAACCTCGTGGTTGACGCTTAAATTAACCGGCCAAAATATTAATTCAAAATATTTTAATGTGGCTTTAAAACTAGAAATCATCGTCAAATAAAAGCTATCCCCCAAATATGACTCCCCTTCAAACAGCTTTAAGATAAAAAACCTAAAAACCAAATACGAAACAATGATCAGTAAGTAAGGCAGATAGTCTTTAATTTTAGACACAGTGAATTTTTTGAAGCAAAAGTCGTACAAGAATAAAATTATGGGTAAAATAAGAGTTATTTCGTAAGTTATAAAGGCAAAAAAAGCAAAAAATAATGAGAGATAAAACTTAAATTTACTTTTTTTCTCAATAAAATCAAGGTAAAAATAAAAGGCGGTCAGCATCAAAGGAATGCCTATGATGTCGCTTGAGGAGGTAACGAAAGTTATCGCTTCAACCTGAACCGGGTGCAGGGCAAAAATCAAGGCCGCAATAAACCCTGCAAACCGCCTTGAAATTCGACTATCTACCGTTCCAATGAGCATCTTAGGCACAAGTATATAGACCATCAAAACCGCATATAGATGGATTAAAATTGCCTGGAGATGGTAGCCGAAGAC
>DATCJB010000018.1:0-23422 GCA_036507455.1 Patescibacteria group bacterium
TAAGCGACGTTCCAAATTTCTCATTCTCATCCCCGATTTCTCTTAAAGCCGCTAAAATTTGTCCGGCTTGTTTTTCAATTTTTGCTCCTTCCAAACTCATAACGATTGCCCGCAAGTACGCATAAAAAGTAGCAGGAGAAACGGGCAAAACCCGCTTTTTATAGGAATAGTCCTCCAATTCCGGACTATTGGTTAAAACTTCGTAATAAATAGGTTCTGCAGGAATGTACATTAAAGCGTAATCGACCGTCCCGTCGCTAGGCCTAATATATTTATTGGCAATTGCGTCGATGTGTTTTTTAACGTCGGAAACAAATATTTTTCTGAAAATTTCTTTATCTTTTTCGTTTTCAGCCTTAGCCATCCTGCGGAAATTTTCCAAAGGAAACTTGGCGTCAATCGGGATTATGCCCTGTTCAAGCTTTAGCGCAGCGTCAACGATTTCGCCGGATTTAAAGGCGTATTGAAGGTGAAAATTTTGTTTAGGTAAGGCCTGGGATAATAAATCCTTTAAAATCGATTCTCCTATTTGCCCGCGGATTTTGGGAGATCTTAAAAATTCCTGCAATTCTTTCATTCCCCTTCCTAACTCCGTCATTTCTCCAACCGACTTGGAAACTCCCGAAATCACTCTTGCGGCGTGGTCCAGCCTTTCGTTGATTGCCTTGGTTTGCATCACCATTGAACTCGTCGTTTTATCCATTGAGCCGCGCATATCGGTAACAAGCTGGGTTAAAAGCTTTGTAACGTCATCGCCGTTTTTGCCAGAACCCATTTTTCTTAGCTGAAAAAGAATCGCCGCAAAACCAACAATGAATATTCCGATTAGAACGTATGAGAGATCTGAGGTGGTCATTGAAGTGGTACAATTTTAACAAAGATACACTCGTGTGTCATCCTCACAAAAGTGAGGATCTGTCTTAAAAAATTAGACAGATTCCCGATCAGGTCGAGAATGACTGTGAGGTTAATCAAATGTATGCAAAAGTTCTTGATTCTACCAATATTTTTATCGATATTTTTACTGGCAACAATTTTAATTTTTGTAAACAAAACCAAACCCGAAGGAATAGTTAATTTAGTTATTTTTTCTTTTTTCGCTTTTCTTTTTCTATCAGTTCTTTTGTCAATTGGAATTTATTTTGGAAGAGATCTCAAAAGACAAATACTCAAAAGATTTTCACCGAAAATTTTAGAAGGTAGAGACATTCAAACTTTAAAACAAAACTATCGGCGAAGCTTAAAGATGGCAATTTTAATTTCGGGATTTATTTCTTTGATACTTTTACTAAAACTTTCTGGTTTGTTAACAATCATTAATTTAATCCTGGCAATTGCAGTTGTCATCTCTTTTGCTTTATACTTTCGCTTTGCCAAGGAGGAGAAATAGCAGCGGGTCGCCTTCTGCATTGCAGAATGGCGCTTGGTCTGATATTTTCTCGAAGGCTCGAAAATGAACAAACAAAAATACTACATAACAACAGCCATTCCGTACGTTAATGCCAGGCCGCACATCGGACACGCGCTTGAGTTTGTCCAGGCTGATGCATTTGCACGTTTTCAAAGATTAGTCAAAAACGACGTTTTTTTTGCTTCCGGATCCGATGAGAACAGTTTAAAAAATGTACAGGCAGCCGAAAAAGAGAAAATTCAAACAAAAGAACTGGTTAAAAAATATGCCGATAATTTTGAAAATCTAAAAGATTCCTTAAATTTAACCTTTGACGTTTTTAACCGGACCGCAACCGAAGCACACTACAAAGGAGCGCAAAAACTTTGGCAAAATTGCAAAAAAGAAGATATTTATAAAAAAAGTTATAAAGGACTTTATTGTGTTGGCTGTGAGCAATTTTATACCAAAGACGAATTAGTTGAAGGAAAGTGCCCGGAACACTTAACGACTCCTGAAGAAATTGAAGAGGAAAATTATTTTTTCAAATTAACTAATTATCAAAAAATTTTGGAAGATTTAATCGAAAGCGACAAGCTAAAAATTATTCCCCAAACACGTAAAAACGAAGTTTTATCATTTATCAAAGGAGGGCTTGAGGACTTCAGCATATCAAGGTCAAAATCTAGGGCACGCGATTGGGGAGTACCCGTTCCCAACGACGAAGATCAGATAATGTACGTCTGGTTTGACGCACTAGCTACTTATTTAACTGCATTAGGGTACGGAAAAGATGAGAAATTGTTTAAAAAATACTGGCTCGAAAGCAAAAACCGGGTCCACGTTATCGGCAAGGGCATAATTCGCTTTCACGCCGTTTACTGGCCGGCAATGCTGGAAAGTGCACGACTACCTCTACCAACAACCGAATTCGTTCACGGATATGCAACGGTTGAAGGACAGAAAATCAGCAAATCTTTAGGCAATACAATTGACCCCGAAACGCTAGTTAAAAAATACGGAGTTGACGTAGTTCGCTATTATTTGCTTCGTGAAATACCGTCTTACAACGACGGAGATTTCAGCGAGAAAAGACTTTTGGAAATTTATAATGGAGAACTGGCGAACGGTTTGGGAAACACAGTAGCTAGATTGGCTAAATTAGCTGAGAACTCAAATTTAGAATTTGAAAAACCATCCATTCCTGAACAAATTTTTGTCAAAGAAGAAGTCGATGCAATTAACAATTTTTGGTTTGAAACTCTACACAATATTTTAGTGGTCCATTTACAAAAAATTGATCAGCATATAAATCAACATTCTCCCTGGTTAATTAAGGATAAAAATCAATTGAAAAATGTATTACAAGAAGAAATCAATGCTCTTAGAAAGCTCGCATATAAACTTTTGCCATTTTTACCCCAAACCGCCGAAAAAATCTTGAAACAATTTACCGGAGAAATTAAATCGCAACCGGCGCTTTTCCCCAGAATTTAATTTGATGTTTTAATTTGTTCAATCTTCTTTTCAACTTCTCTTAGAATATCCTTATCATCTACAACTGTCCAATTATTCTTTTTCGCTTCTCTTAAAAGTTCAGGATCTTTCCCAACGACAAAACCGTTTGTAACAGAGCTAAGAAGAGGAACATCATGAATACTGTCACCAAAAGCAAACGAGGCTCCCCGATTAAATCCTTCACCTTTAATCCGATCAATTATTTTAATCTTTTCTTTATATAGAGCCATATTAATTTTTGTTCGTCCGGTATATCTTCCGTTTTCAACTTCTGCTTCTAATAGATAAACTTTGTCTATGTTTAACAATTTAGCCAAAGGCAAAAAAGCTTCCAGGGGTGAACCAGAAACAACAATCGTTTCACCGTGATTTCGCATAATTTCCACTAATTTTTTAGAATATTCAAAAAGTTTACTCTCATAAATTGGAAGGAATTTATTTCCTGCTAAAATCACATCAGATTGCAATATACCTTTTAATCCCTCTGAATAATGATCAACAATAGTGATTGCGAAATCTTCATAATTTAATTTTTTATTATTGTAAGCTTCAAAATCTTCTTTCATCAGTTCCAAACATGCAGGATCAAAACAATCTTTATCAACCAAAAATTCAGCGAACGGCAAAATTGAAAAACCACGCACCAAGGTTTTGTCAATGTCAAAGAATGAAACAGCTTTACCAATATTCGCTCTTTCTGGTCCGTCTTTTCTGGATTCTGTAAAGCTTGTCATAGGATCAAGATTATATCATTCCGATAGACTAAATTCTAAAATTGATGAAATTATTGATGATATAATTTGAGCGTAATGAAATTAATCGATTCCCACGTGCATCTTGAAGTTTTGGAAAATATAGATTTTGCACTCGAGAATGCCAAAGAGGCAGAGGTGGGTACTATTATTACAATCGGTACTTCGATTGAGTCCAGTAAAAAAGCGATTGAAATTGCAAAAAAGTATTCCGCTCCACGCTCATGTCATCCTCACAGAAGTGAGGATCTGATTGAAAATGGATTCCCGATCAGGTCGGGAATGACAGGAAAAAATAATTTAAAAATTTACGCCTCGGTCGGCATTCATCCGCAGGACGGTAAGGATGAAGTTGAAAAGTTGGGACTGCAAAACTGTATGGCTGAATTAAAAATGATTCTGAAACAAGTTCAGAATGACAAAGTCGTTGTGGCAATCGGTGAATGCGGGCTGGACTACTATCTGGACAACGAAAAAAGAATTTCAACCGTTGATAAGGATAAAGAATTTCAAAGAAAATTGTTCCTTGCTCAAGTCGAACTTTCTCAGGAATTAAACTTACCACTCATTATCCACTGCCGCAACGCCTGGGAAGACCTTTTTCGACTACTGTCGATAGACGATCGACGATCGACGCCAAAAGGCGTCTTCCACAGCTTCACCGGTGACTGGCAAACAGCCAAACAAGCGCTGGATTTAGGCTTTTACATCTCTTTTTCCGGAATCGTCACTTTCAAAAATGCCAAGGACATCCAGGAAGCAGCCAAGGAAGTGCCACCAAACCGAATTTTGGTTGAAACCGACTCGCCGTTTCTCGCACCTGAACCGGTCAGAGGATCCAAAAATGAGCCTAAAAACGTTAAGTTAATTGCTGAATTTATCGCAAACTTAAAAAATATAAGCCCGACCGATTTTTCGTTTCAAACCTATAAAAATTCGGTTGAGTTGTTTAAACTTGGCTAATTTTGTTAGAATTGGAGCCAAACACCCAAGTTTATACATTGCTTGGGTTTTAATATGGAGAAAAATGCTAGCTAAATGGGTTTTAAATAATGATCGCAAGGCGCACAGAATTTTGGAAATTTTACCGGGATTTGTGTCGTGGAATTTAATTTTGTTTCCAATTTGGGCAAGCTTTTTTGTCCCTCACTACGTTGCCTACTTTGTCATTCTTTTTGACGTTTTTTGGTTTTACAAATCAGGCAACACTGCCGTCACCTCTTTGATCGCCCATTTTAAAATAAGAGCTGCTTCAAAAGTTGATTGGCTAACAATGGCCAAAAAACACTCCGACTTTAATAAAGTTCAGCACATCGCCCTGATTCCAACTTACAAAGAACCGATTACCACTTTAAAAAATACTCTGGATAAATTAGCCGCTCAAGACTTACCTTCCAAAAAATTTATGACGATAGTTATGGCTTTTGAAGAAAGAGAACTCGAAGCAAAAGAAAAATCAAAAATTTTAACCCGGGAATATAAAAATAAATTTGCCAATTTTTTATCAACCTATCATCCTGATATTGCCGGAGAAGTCAAAGGAAAATCTTCAAACCAGGCATATGCCGGAAAATGGATAAAAAATAAACTGATTAATGAACTGGGATACAACATGGATTTTGTAACAATTACTTCAGTTGATGCCGATTCGCAATTTCACCCAAAGTACTATTCCTATTTAACTTTTGAATTTCTAAATCACAAAGACCGCTATCGCCGGTTTTGGCATGCGGCTATTTGGTACTACGCCAATATCTGGAAAGTACCTTCTCCGATTCGGGTAGTTAACACTTTCGGTTCAGTCTGGCGAACCGGAATTTTAGTCAGACGTGATCTGTTGGTTCCAACCTCGGTTTATTCGGTGTCTTTAAAAATGATTGATGAAGTAGGCTATTGGGATGTGGACGTCATTCCTGAAGACTACCGAATCTTTTTCAAGTGCTTCTTTGCTTTTGGCGGCAAAGTTCACGTTGAACCGATGTTTATACCGATATACGTTGACGCCGCCCAGTCTTCGACATATTGGAAAACTTTGGTTAACCAATACGAACAAATGAAACGCTGGGCCTGGGGAGTTTCCGACGATCCTAATTTTATCAAATGGTGGATAACCAAAAAAGAAATTCCCTTTTGGGATAAAACGGTCCACCTAATAAATATCGTTTTGGATCATTTCCTCTGGCCGGTCAACTGGTTTATTATAACCTTAGGAACAAACTTACCCGTAATCTTAAACCCGGTTTTTGCCAGAACCGTCTTAGGGCAAAACTTACCAAAAATTTCATTTATTATTCTTAACGCCTGTTTGGTTTTTTTGTTAATCATTCTTTGGGTCGATTGGCGCCAAAGACCGAAACGGGAAAAAGACGTACCTTTAATTGCAAAGCTGATCCAGCCGTTGGAATTTATATTAATGCCGGTTGTCGGATTTTTCTTTTCGGCCTTGCCCGGAATTGACGCTCATAGCCGGTTAATGTTCGGCAAATACCTGGAGTATAAGGTAACGGAAAAAGTCTAATGACCACCTCGTTACCTTGATTCTCGCTGATGCTCGAATTAAAGTCACAGAGAAAGTATGAAGTTAAAAAGTCTTAAAAATAAAACCAATTTATTTCTTTTAGGACTTATCGGCCTGACCATTTTGCTTCGAATACCCGCTCTTTTTGAGCCGTATTGGCACGGAGATGAAGGTATTTACTTTACCGTTGGACAAAGAATATTTAGCGGCGATCTTCTTTATGGGGATGTATACGACAATAAACCGCCGATTATTTATCTAATTTTCGGAGCCGCAAAAACAATTTTTACTGTCAGACTTATTTCAACCGTCTGGGTAGTTGCAACATTAATATTAATTTTTAAATTTGCCCACCAAATCGCCCAAAAATTGAAACTTAGACCTCTTTTATTTGCCGCAATTTCCGGAATTGTTTTTTCTATACTTGCGTCTACTCCCGTAATAGAAGCAAATACTTCAAACGGTGAGCTTTGGTTTATTTTACCGACCACAACCGGGATGTATCTGCTGTTTCTGCATCTTCAAAAAAGACTGCCTGATTGGGAACTTATTTTAATGGGCTTATTGTTTTCAGCCGCCACACTAATTAAAGTACCCGCCATAACTGATTTTGCCGCCGCCGGGATTATGCTTCTAATATTTGGCAAAAATGTTAAACAGCAAAAAATTCGTGATGTTTTACTGATTGGAACAGGTTTTGTTTTTCCTTGGATTGTAACTTCGATCTATTTTATTTTGAACAATTCTTTCAGCCTTTTTTACAAAGCCACTTTTACCGATACGTCAAGCTATGTTGACTATCAAAACCGTTTTTTAATTCCTCAAGGACTCTTGATTATCAAAGGTTTTTTAACTCTTGCCGTAACCGGCTTGTTTTACATTTTTTCCAAAAGGCTTGGTTTGGCAAAATCCTTTATTTTTATCTGGTTAACTTTTTCTCTATTGGGAGCACTGATCGGAGGCAGAAATTATACCCATTATTTAATTCAAGCCGTGCCGGCATTTTCGCTTGCAATCGGACTTTTGGCCGCAGAAGTTAATTTGTCGCTAAAGACAAAAATTTACAATCAGGTATTTTATACGCTGGTGGTTCTAATAATTTTCAAACTGGTTGTAAATTGGGTTGATTTTCCAACTTACCAGATTAAAAATTATTACAAAAATTTTATTGATTATAAATTAGGCAACAAAGATTATATTTCATATATTAGGTGGTTTGACACACGAACCGAAAGACTGGAAACTATTACGTCTTACTTAAAAAGCAATACTTCAAATGACGAGGCAATTTATGTTTGGGGAAATGAAGCCGATATTTATCACCTAAGCGGAAGAAGACCGGTTGGCAGATATATAACCGCTTACCACTTATTTTCGGTGCCTGGTGCTAAAGAATATACGCTCAAACAACTCGAAAACAATCCGCCTAACTATATTGTTCAAATAACCAACTTGGACGAAAAGTTAATCGAGATGGATACGTTTATCGAAACCAGATATCAAAAAATATTTGAAGTTGATTCCGCTGCAATTTTAAAAATACGATTTCAAAAATAGTGAGCAATAACAACGCTTCAATCACACCTTTCAAAGAACTGATCCGGGACAAATTCTTTAGTGTCTCTTTTATCCTGATGATTATTTTTTTTCTGGTCTCGGTTATTTTAATTTTTATGAAGATAAATTCCTTACCTCCTCAAGTACCTCTTTTTTATTCCCAACCGTGGGGGTTGGAACAGCTAGCATCAAAAGATAATTTATTTTTAATACCTGTCACATTAGGCGGAATTTTGCTGATTAACCTTATTTTATCCTTAATTTTTTGGAATAAGTCGCAGTTTTTGACTAAAGTTTTAATCGGACTCGCTTTAATTTGTTCATTTTTAACAATACTCACTTTAATTCAAATTTTATTACTTGTTGGAAACTAGCGTGCTATTTTTAATTCCTTTTCTAATTTCGGCAATAGTTAGTTTAATCGTGACTCCGCTTGTCGCAAAACTTGCTTATAATTTTAAATTTGTCGACAATCCCAAAACCCACAAACATCCGGCAATTATTCACCGCCAAACACTCGCCAGAGCCGGAGGAGTAGCGCTTTGGATTTCAATAATTTCAGCTATTTTTTTTACCGTTGATATTGACAAAAAGGTCTTAGGGATAATAATGGCCGGAACTTTAACTCTTATTGTCGGAACCTTAGATGACAAATACGAAATCAGTCCGTACGTTAGGTTTTTATTTAATATCCTAACCGGATTAACCTTAGTAATTTTTGGGGTAGGAATTGATGCGATTACCAATCCGTTTGGAGGAATAATACAACTTGATCTCTACAGAATTAACCTACTAGGACAGGATTTATCTGTTTTAAAATCAATTTTTACTATTCTGTGGACAGTCTGGGTAATGAACATGCTAAATTGGTCAAAGGGAGTCGATGGCCAAATGCCGGGAGTGGTATTTGTAGCGGCTGTTGTTTTGGCTATTGTTAGCTTCAAATTTCTTCCAAATGATCCGACTCAAATTGTTCCTGCTAAATTGTCTCTAATCACCGCAGGGGCAACTTTAGGATTTTTATTTTATAATTTTTATCCGGCTAAAATATTACCAGGGTACGGTGCGACTGTTTTAGGTTTAATGCTGGCTGCTATTTCAATACTTTCTGCAGGAAAAATCGCAACTGCAATATTGGTTCTGGCTGTTCCAATGGCTGATGGGGTTTTTACAATCATAAGAAGACTAAGTTTGAGGAGATCGCCGTTTTGGGGCGACAGAGAACACCTTCACCATCTACTATTGGATTTAGGCTGGAATCAAAGGCAAATTGCCTTGTTTTACGCAACTTGCTGTGCTATTCTGGGCACAATTGCCTTAAACTTAAAAAGTTTGGGCAAGCTTTTTGCACTTTCCTTAATTTTTACGCTCATTTTCGGATCAATTTTATGGCTACGCCTTTTCTTAAAAACAAAAACGTCACAAGATTAATTGTTGCAATTATTAAAACCGCAAGGCCCAGACAGTGGCTTAAAAGTTTCGCGGTTTTTGCTGAAATTATTTTTTCCGGTCAACTTTTAATTGAATCCAAATTTGTATCCGTAGTTATTGCCTTCTTGATTTTTTCCGGCCTTTCTTCTGCGATGTACTTCTTAAACGACGTAGCGGATGCCGAAAAAGACAGACTTCATCCCTTTAAAAAACGAAGGCCGATTGCTGCAGGAGAATTGTCCAGTAAGCTGGCAATTTTAATTTCCCTTCTTTTAATCTTCCCGCTATTGGCTTTTAGTTTCTCGATCGGACCATTCTTTGGAGGAATTGTTGCAACCTTTGTGCTACTGCAAGCCTCATATACGCTCTACTTAAAAAAGATAATCCTTATCGACGTTATGACGATTGCCGCGACTTTTCTTTTGAGAGTTTGGGGAGGAGCAGTGATAATTGACGCTCACGTTACGGTTTGGTTTTTGTTGGCAGTATCATCTTTAGCACTCTTTTTGGCAGTCGGTAAAAGGAGAAGCGAGCGAACGATTTTATCCGGCGAGCTCGCCGGCCAGCACCGCAGCACTCTAAGCCACTATCCTGATACTTTACTTGACGCCTTAACAATCATGTTTGCAACAGCTGCCTGGATGACCTACACAATGTTTACTTTTTTGGAACCGATTCCATCGCTTTCTCCAACCGTTTTAGTCTTTTTAGGAGAACTTTTGCCCCGAACATTTACAGCTTCAAAGTGGTTGATGATTTCAGTACCGTTTGTAATTTATGGAGTAATGCGATACTTGTATATCATATACGAAAAACGGGAAGGCGAATCACCGGAAAGAGTGTTGTTATCCGATAAACCCCTGTTAATTGCCGTGTCTCTTTGGGGACTCATAGTCTTTGGAGTTATTTACGCCTTTCAGCTAAGTCTATTTACCAACTTTCTAGGCTAAAATCAAGCGTGTCTATTAAATCACCTTCGTTTGCCGTTAAGTTAACAAAAACCCGCTCGCCGGACGCTAAAAAATAACTTTTCGGACCGGTATTTTGATCATTGGTTGCGAAGAAAACGTCAGCCCGCAAGTGGGAAACATCAAACAACTTAGCTTCTGTTAAATTATCAGAGCTATTAACAACTTCCAAGATTTTAGGATAAAAGGCTCTTCCGCTTGGAATTCTTTGATATTTAACCTCAATATTCTTAAAATCTCTCTTTTGATTTTTAACGTCAACGTCAACAAGATAACTATAGCTTATATTTCCAACCGAAACTCCTAAAACTTGTTTTTGGGATCCGAAGCCTATTAAACCTACTGAAATTAAAACAGGACTTAAAAGCAGGAAAAATAAAACAAACGTTAATCCAATATTGGCAAAAAAATGATGTACCCTCATTTGTGTTCCTTTCCCCAAATTTTAATTTCCGATTCGATATCAAAAATTAAAACCCAGGTTGCGTTAACGGCAATCACAAATCCAATAATCGCCAAAAGGGGAGAAGAAGCTTTAAATATTGATTGGACAATCAGAAAGGAGCAAATCAGATACAAAAATAAGACCCAGATTGCGCTTTGGTGATACAGACCGTAAGTATCCGAAACTAAAGAACTTAGCCTCAGTCTTGACAGAATTCCGGCCAGTTTTGGAGAAATGTGCGAAGAATGAAAAAAGTGGGCTTTAACTACGACGATTGAAACGCCCAAAGTTACCACTATCAACATAATCGCATTAGAATAAGTATTGGCTAAATAATACGCCTGGTAGTTTAAATAACTAATCTTTGGTAAAAATCCTAAAACGGAACCTGGTACGACTTTCCAGTCCGTCACAAAAATATAATTTGCCGCAAAAAGCCCGACTAATTTGGCGCAAATTATAAGTACCGCAGGTACGATTGCTTCATCTATTAATTTGGTTAATGATTTGGAAAACATCCCTTAGTAAGAGGCCTAGTTTATGTTAGAAGGTTTGGCCACGCAGGTCAATATTAAAACAGAACTTTAGTTTGTGAATGAAGATAATTTCACTCTTTGTTCTGCGGGAAGTTGTAGTAGGCGGGCGTTGATGTTTTCAACTCCAACTACTCTGACTAATTCCCTTAAAACTGGCTCCTCTTGAAAATAATGGGTGTGTTTTTCTTTAACTTCGAAGAATCGTTTCAAATATTGCGGATAGTTTTGCGGTTCAACAGATGAAAGTACGTTCATTATCATTGCAACATATTTTTCAAATCGTTCCTGATAAATCCAAACTTTAAACAACCCATCTTGAACGATTTTGTTAGTCTTAAAAACTGATAGAGCCATAACTGCAGCTTCAGGATCTTGTAGTCTCACTTCTGCTAATTGAATTAACGGCTCAATCGCTTCTTCTGCGTGCAGACCGGCAGCCGTGTAAGCCAGTTCTTTCAATCCATACATAGTTGTCTTGCGAGGTTCCTATTTATTCAAAGAATCGGCTGATGCTGATTTTAATTTTGCAAGCTGGTCGTCATCTAAAAGTTTTCCTAGTCTTTGAATTTCTGATGACAACGATAAGTTTGAGTGACCGTCAAAGTATATTAAACCGACGGGCCTATCACTAGCTAAATCCAAAAGGCATTGAGATATTTCTGCTATTGAAGCTTGGGACATAAATTGCAAATTATGTCGATCAAGGGAATCGATTTCAACGCTCATATCCAAAAGGCAGAGTTAACGCGTTAAATATAAGGAGTTTGCAACTAATTCAACTTAAGTTATGTAGCCGATTATCTTGTAAACCAATTTGGCCGCCGTAAAAGAACAAGAGTGGGGACCCCACGACGGGGATAGTTCGCAAATATCGAATCCGACTACATTTCTGCCTTTGGTGGCTGTTTTTAAAATATCCAAAGCCTGGTACCAATCCAAACCGCCCGGTTCAGGCGTTCCGGTTGCCGACATAATCGACGGATCAAGCGCGTCAACGTCAAACGAGATGTAAATATTTTTAGTTAACTTTGAACTGATATCGGAAGTTAATTTTGGATTTTTAATGATATCTTCGGCAAAGTAAACCGGAACTTTTTTATTTTTTACAAATTCTTTTTCGTCCAAAGATAGGGAACGGATACCCACCGGGATAACCGGAATACCAAATTCCCAAACCCGCCTCGCCCACGTCGCAGAACCAAATGCCGCACCTTCATATTCTTCCCGCAAATCCAGGTGGGCATCAAAATATAAAACCGATAAATCTTTGTAAATTTTAGAAAAAGCGTAAGCAGGACCGGCAGCAAGTGAATGATCCCCTCCCAGGGTAACGACAATTTTTTTCATTTTGGCGTATTTGGTAACAACTTTGGCCAATTTGGTAAACATCTTTTTTGAGGCCGAGACGTCTACAACCAATTCATCCAAAGTGTGCATTCCGACCTTGTAAATATCCCTGTCAAGTTCCGAGTCGTAAAGTTCCAAATATTCCGAAGCGCTAATTATCGCGCTGGGACCGTCTGAAGCACCGCTTTTATAAGTTGTTGTTGAATCATAAGGAACCGGCAATATCACCACTTTGGCACTTTTTAAGTTAGTTAAATTTTTTGGCGTCCCGGCAAAATTCCTTGGATAAAAATACTTCGGTTCTGACATAGATTTACCTCTACTCTACTTTTTTTACAAACTGGGAAGAAACCCAACCTGTTTTATTATTGAGTAATTGAATTTGTACCCAATCAGGCTGTGTGGACAGAAGTTGATATTTTTCCCCTGTATTTATTTTACTAATTTCGGCAGCTCCAAAGCTAGGCTCAGATCGAACCCGAAGCCAGCCTGTTGGAGTTTGCAAAACCTGAACCTGCGGGCTTAAATTGGCCGAAGCGGTTGCTGTTTGAACTAGCTCGACCTTTTCTTTTGACAATTGAACATTAACCAAAGTTGCATATCCCGGATGAGTTTGAACCTGAATTGCGCGTTTTAGATAGCCATCTTTTGCAACAACAATCCTGTGTGAACCGTTCGGGACATCTTTAACGTTAACCGGCGTCGTTCCAACAGGAGATGAATCAATCGTAACCTCAACCTTATCGGGGATTGAAATTACCCAAATCCCGCTTCCCTTTTCCATACTCAAAATTTCACCCGCTTCGTCCTGTTCTTTGGAAGCGAAAACTCGATTAACAATCGTTACCGTTTGGGAATTTAACTTTACCTGACTGCCCCATTGTGCAGATCCGCTGGCTAACTTGACCGAATAAGAACCCGGTTTTAAATCAAAGGAGTTAAAAGGCGTCGAACCAATTTTTTGATCGTTAACATAAACGGTGGCTGTTGGAGTGCTTGTAATTTGTAGGCCAACTTTTGCATTAGCCAAAATACGATCACAGCCGGATAAAATAACAGCACAAAAAATTACAAAAAAAATTACCCACAAACGCCTCATAGATTTACTCATTGAAAAAGTCAGTTCGCGCGAACCTACTTATGATAGCCCAAAAAATAATAAAAAACAATTTTAAAAACCAAAAATGGTAATTATTACTAACTAATTTTTCACCGGCCAATGTATCCTCTAGTATTTGACTTTACGATTGAGTTTTGCTATAATTCTTTGTTAATCCGCGTTACTTATGGTAGGCGGATTTTCTTTTGGCAAAACCCGCCAAAACATGGTTAACTTTTACACCATTGGACTGCACCAAGCAGCCCTTTTTTCTTGGGCACAAACACCCAAAATTCTATCCCCTAACACTATAAAACGGGCCTTATCTGTCGTGGTTAATTCCAAGTTAATCCTGATTGGGATTGTGATAACCGGTACAATTCCCGCCTTTTCCATCCCAAACTTAAAACCGGTGACAAAACCCATATTTTTATCTAATAATTTGATTTTTGAAGCCAAAAGCAAAAACGGACCGGATCACACTTTTGGTCAAATTAACCAGGTTGTTGAGGCTGGTCAATTTTCGCTGGAAGTAAGCCTGCCTACCGATCCTGATTTGAGCGTAATTTCCCAATCATTCCGCAGATACCACCCCGCGATTGATTTGGCTGCACCATACGGTCAGCCAGTAAGGCCGATTTTACCCGGAAAAGTGATCTCTGCCGGATGGGATCCTTACGGTAAAGGAAAAACGGTAATTATCGAACACGAACAAAATTTGAAGTCTGCATATTCTCATTTGTCAAAAATTGAGGTTAACGTCGGAGATGATGTAGGCCAGGACAAAAAACTGGGACTGATCGGCTTAACCGGAAGAACAACCGGGTCTCATTTACATTTAGAGGTTTACGAAAACGATCAGCCGATTAATCCTCAAAATTTGGTTCCAATTTTTGAAGCCAAAATTTCACTCAAGTAAATTTAATCGGCCGAATATCCGTGTCTTGATCTAAAACTTCTTTTTTTGATTCTTTATTTTTTAGTTCTTCTTCCTCTGATTCATTTTTCAATCCGGGATCAGTATCAAGTTTAATCATCAACTCTTCCATCAAAACCTTAAATTCAACCGGCGAGGCAATATTTTCAATCACGATTTCTCTTTGATCAAATCCGGCGGTAATGACCAGCATTTGTCCCGAATTATAAATAAATCTTTCCAGCGCAGATTGCTCAATGGTTACGTGGGTAATTCTGTCAAGCGGAGCCGTGGTTAATTTCCTGGCCAAAATTCCTTTTATGATCAATAGTCTGCGATTGGTTAAAATATACTTTAAAGATTGTCTTTTGCGAACCAAAGTAGAAATTGCGGGCGTTTCAATCAAAATAATAATCATCGGCACTACAAGTAGAGCTAATTTGAGAATTAATGAAGAAACGATATAGCTGGCAAAAACTCCCAAAAGAGGTGACAAATAAAACAAGAGTTTGATGATAACATAACGACCGCTTACACCGTGGATCGTGACGATCTTTTCATCCGTTGAAAGATACTTGGAGTACTTTTTTAAAAGATGCTCTTTTGGAGGGTTGGGCACCTTCATCTTACTTAAAGTGTAGCACAGAAAAACTTTTCAGCTTCGGTTTTTCTTTTCAAATCCTGATAACCTTACTATTTCTCTCTGAAGCTCTAAAAATAAGTTTCTGGGCATTGCTTCGGACTTAATTTCCTGCACGTGCGGCTGCGTTCCAACGTAAACTACGCCTCCGCCGCGGGCAAATTTCTCTCCTCTTGAGTAAGAAAACTTTACGCCTGCTTGAGGGTTAATTCTTATTCTTTCGTCAGTTCTGTCGTAATAAACTCCGACGGTATTTATATAAACTTCCTGATCTCTTGATTCCCTAAAAAATCTTTCCAAAACTTTTTGCGGTTCCTGACCTTTGAGACCAAGAGCATAAATTGCATCAACAGCTCTTTCTGATCCTTGCATGCTTACGTGCAGGGAAAGCTGATTCTGAACATTTTCTTTGCCAATAGGAACTTTTTCTCCTTTTGGTTTAAATCTTACGGTAAACGTTTGTCTTTCTCCTTGTCTTGTTTCCAAAGTTTTACGGTTTTGAACCACGGCTTCGAAGGATCGGGGTGATCTTAGAAATTCTCCAAGGGTCGATGTTAAAATGTCAAGTTCCTGAAGATGATTTTTTAATTCTTCCTGCTTTAATTCTGCAAGTTCTCTTTTGGCAAGATCGTGGTCTTCAACATCACTTTCCAAAACACGTCTGTATGGTCCAACAATTGTTTTAACGTGATCTAAGATTATTTCAGCAGGCTTTCGAACTTCAGTTTCTGAAACGGGAGTACCATCCATAATAAATTGGGGTGCAATTTCTAGCCTTAATGACATTGTAACACTCTATTTGTGTATGCGGGAATTTTAAGACTTTAAAAATTTTAAGTCAAAGCTAAGAATCTTGGTCCTATCTGACAAAAACCCTGCTTTGCAGTTTAACTCCCCGGCTTTTTAATTCTTTGCTGATTGCTTGTGTCGTTTGAGCAATCCTTACGCAATAGGCACCGGAAACCATGCATACTCCCCAGCTAATGGTTGCGGCAATTATATAATCACCATCTACGGTGCCGTCATTAACTGCGTCAGCTCCAAAAGATCCGGCCATCATAGCTAAACCAATAGCTGAACAAAATGCTGCATTTCTTTTTACCCGGTTCCAATATCCAAGATCGGCAATCAAGTCTTCGGTGGAACCGTTTCTTAGTGACTGATCATATTCCTGTTGATGGAATTTGTAATTAGCTCTTAGTTTCTCAAACATATGAATAAACTTGAAGAAATATTACGACTTAAGTTTTGGAAAGTCAAAAAGAAGAATTAATATTCCGGCATACCGCCCGGCATTCCAGCCGGTGCGGCTGGAGGATTCTTTTCAGGAAGGTCAGTTATCAAGGCTTCGGTTGTTAAAACCATTATGCCGACCGAGGCCGCATTTTGAAGAGCGGTTCTGGTTACTTTAACCGGATCAACGATTCCGGCAGCAACCAAGTCTTCAAATTTATTAGTTCTGGCGTTAAAACCCAAGTTTCCCTGTGAATTTGCGACTTTTTCGACAACTGCGTCTGCTTTAGCTCCGGCATTGTGAGCAAGCCACCAAATCGGCTTAGTTAGCGCGTCTTTAATTATCTTCATTCCGATCTCTTCTTCCTCACCTTTTGCGCCAACAATTAATTTTTCAACCGTTTTTTCGCTTCGGGCCAGTGCAACTCCCCCGCCCGGGATGATTCCTTCTTCAAGGGCTGCTTTAGTTGCTTCAACGGCATCTTTAACTCTTTCCAATTTCTCCTTCATTTCAATCTCGGTTGCGGCTCCGACGTTGATGACTGCAACACCTCCGGATAATTTTGCCAATCTTTCCTGTAACTTTTCTTTATCAAAGTCGGAAGTTGTTGCTTCCAGTTCTTTTTTAATTTGCTCAACTCTTGCTTTAACATTTCTTTTAATTTCTACCGTGTCTTCGGCTACGATTGTCGTTGAGTCCTTAGTTGAAATTACTCTTTTTGCCCGTCCTAAATCTTCGATTTGTACGGAATCGAGTTTCCTGCCCATGTCTTCAGAAATCACCTGTCCGCCGGTTAAAGTAGCAATATCTTCTAAACTGGCCTTTCGGCGGTCACCAAATCCGGGAGCCTTAACTGCCAAAATATTTAAAGTTCCCCGAAGCTTGTTTACAACTAACGTTGCCAGAGCTTCTCCTTCAACATCATCAGCAATTATGACCAAATTTTTAGTGACTTTGACCAAATTTTCAAGCATGGGTAATAGTTCGTTTAAAGAAGCTATTTTTTTGTCGGTAATTAAAATGTGAGCGTCTTCAATGTTGGCTTCCATTCGGTCCGGGTTGGTGACAAAGTAAGCGGAGATATAACCGTTATCAAATTCCATACCCTCTTTATAATCAACATTAGTTTCGATTCCGCGGGACTCTTCAACCGTAACTACCCCATCCTTGCCGACTTTTTCCAAAGCTTCGGCAACCATGTTTCCAATAACCGGATCAGCAGCTGAAATGGTCGCAACTTGAGCAATTTCCTCTTTGCCTTTTAAAGGTTTGGCCATTTTTTTAAGATCCGAAACAACGGCTTCAACTGCTTTTTCCATACCCAAGCGCATAATCATCGGATTAATTCCGGCGGCTAGATTTTTTAAGCCGTTTTCAATGATTGCCTGGGCTAAAACCGTTGCGGTTGTGGTCCCGTCTCCGGCAACGTCGTTGGTTTTGGAAGATGCTTCTTTGACAAGTTGAGCCCCCATGTTGGCAAACGGGTCTTCAAGTTCAATCTCTTTGGCGACCGTAACTCCGTCGTGAACAACGTTAGGTGCACCCCACTTTTTGTCCAGTGCGACGTTTCGGCCTTTCGGACCGAGGGTCGTAGCCACGGCCTTAGCTACTGCATCGACGCCTTCTTTTAATTTTGTTCTTGCCTCATCGGCATAAAGTAATTGTTTAGCCACGGTTTTTTCCTTGTTTTTGTTCACTTAAAAGATCGATTAATGGCATTAAAGTTTTTGAGTCAATTCCGTATTTAGCCAAAATTTCATCAGGAGTTATTGAATTATTTTCCATTTGATCTTTTTTAATTACTAATTCAGGTTTTTCTGTCTTCATTTTTACTCCAAAACTGCCATCAAATCTTCAAATTTTAATAAAAGTAATTCTTTATCATCAATTTTAATTTCGTTTCCGCCCCACTTTTTAAAAATTACCGTGTCCCCTTTATTTACCGGACTTTTAATTTCTTTACCGTGCTCAAAAATTGAATCGCCTACCGCGACTACTTTGGCTTCCTGGGGTTTCTCGCCTTCGGCGATATCTGGCAAAACGATTCCGGAGGCGGTCGTTTGTTCCCGCTCTTTCGGCTCGACCAACACATATCCGGCTAAAGGTTTAATAGACGCGTTCATATTTTTAGCTACCGATTTAGTTTTCGACATTGTAAATTTTGCGAAAAAAAATCAATTCCCCCAAGAGCAAGAAACTGATTTAACACACAGAAATTTACCACGAGCACTTAATATTGTCAACCCCGCATCAAATAACAAAGGAGTTATATGAGAAGTACTTTAAGATCAATTACAGAACGGCAAGTCTTTTTTGAAATTCTCTCTCAACCCAAATCGAGGCATCGTTTGGATGGAAACGAATAATTGAATCAGAAATTTCTTCGATGGTCCTGCGGCGCTTCATATACAAAATTTGAAAACTTTTTAAAAGTTTTTCCCAAATAATAAATGTCAAATCGTGAAATTCAAAGCGGTATCTTATTGTTGGTAAATCTTTATGCTGTAATTGTTTAAAATTAGGTAAATATTTAAAAACCCACTTATTTTTTGTCCAAATTTGTCTGTAAATTCCCCGATCAAAAAGCGGCTTAAGCTGGGCTATTTCATGCGCCATGTAAAGGCTTTGCTTAAACTTTAAGCTGTTCTGGTCAATAAACATATTTAAACAAATTTTGTCCTTGTTTTTTTTAGAATTAGGCAATCTTCTTTGTCCTAAAAGTGTCAAAACGACCGTAACCAAAAATCTGGTTAGCCAAACCGTATTTGATTGACAAACAATAAAAAAATCAATATCGTCCTTACTATCCGAATTTCCCACCGCTAAAGCACCCGTTAAACCGATCATTATAACCGAAGGAATTTTTGAAATTAACCCGGCAAATTTTTTAGCTACCAGTATTTTTGGGCGGGTTATTTTCTGGCGTTTGATTCTAACGTCTACGATTTTTTCTCTTTTTGGTAAAAAGAAAAAAACTCCCAAATTTTCGATTTTTGCCTCTGAAACTAATTTTGATAGGTGTTTTTTTAACAATTTTTTGGAAATACTTTTTTCAATTAAAAATTGGTGAATTTCAACCAGGGTTAGAGGATATGAAAAAATGTCGGAGTAAACAATCGTTTGCATGATTGCCTGATCGACAACCATTAGGTATTACCTCGAAGTCGAACCAAATTTGGAAAGTATTTCGTTTGCCTTAGAAGAAGCTGTGGACAGCGCCCTTTTGGAATCATTGTTTTTAGCCGCATCAGTTACTGCAGTTTTAAAAACTTCAATCATTTGATCGTTGATTCCATTATCAAAAGTGTTTGAAGATAGATACCAGGATTTTGCGTTTGAGGCATCCGACAAAATTCCTCCGACAAACTGGTCAGCCGCAACAGACGAAGACAAGTCGCGTCTCGAGTAAGGCTCCCCAAAAAGTCTTGTTTTGGAAGCTTCGGCATAAAGAGTCCTTAAATTGTCCGGTTCGGACAAGAACGCAATAAACTTCCACGCTTCTTCCTGATCCGGGCTCTGAGAAGAAACTCCTTCGACCCAATAACTAGCAAATGAGAGCGGCGGGTTAGGAGGCAATTGAGGAACGGGTGCGATCTTAAATTTTAACGATGGGTTGGCTTGTTTAATTTCAAAAGCTCTCCAGGAAGGAGCAAAATACATTCCTAATTTTCCGGAAGCAAACGCCAAAGTTGAGGCAGGCAAGGTTTCATCCCAAACCCGAGTTTGGGAATCTTTGGCAAAAATTAAGTAAAAATCCAAAGCATCGGTTGCCAGCTGACTTGTTAAACCAACTCTTGCGTCAGTCGGTTTTGACAAGTTGACCGAATTTTGCATCATCATTAAAGCCAAAATATCTGAAAAATGATCAATGTTAGTTGAGCTTCCCAAAGCAACACCGGCTGTTTGGATAGCTCCGTTTGCGTCCCTCACTGTTATTTTGGAAGCAGTTTGCCTGACTTCTTCCCAAGTTGTAGGGACCTTAACAATACCGGCAGATTTGAAGATATCTTCATTATAATAAAGCCCTAAACCATCATATTCCAAAGGAATTCCAACCAGTCCGTTTTCAGTTTTTAGATCATTTACGGCAACGGTGTTAAAAGTCGAAGTAAAAGTAGACTCGTCCATAACCGACGAAGGCAAAGTTGCCAGCTCTTCTTTCAGCATTGGAACCCAAGTATTGTGGAATCTAAAAATATCCGGCCCCTCGCCTGCGGCAATTCTTGCTTCTAACCTTTCTCTGTATTGCTGTGGAGTTTGACGTTGGTAGGAAACGGTCACGTTTGGATTGTTAGCCTGATAAGCTGCGATTAAAGACTGTATAACCGGCTCCGATTCCCAAAGACCCCAATAAGTAAGCTCAACCGGCTGATCCGAGGCGCCTTGATTTAAAAACGGAATTTTATCGCAAGCGCTTAAAAATACGGGGACAATCAGCAGAAAAAGGACGGTTAAAAATTTAAAATATTTCACAAGTTACTCCCTAAGAAAATAATATGCCTGCTAAATATTAGATCAGCCCCCGCCCTTCGTCGAGCCTGACACGATTTTGGGCCCGTCTGATGTAATTATGTAGTTAATAATATTTTTTATGTAGCTACATAATTATGATATCATACGGGCAAGTCGTGTCAAACAAGCTAAAAGAACTGTTTAATATTCCAAATATCGTCAAGGTCCTAAAAAATTCAAAAATCCAAATTTTGTTAATCGGAATAATTTTAGGGCTTCTAATTATTGGCTTCCTGCCATATCTTATAGAACAAAAATTTAAAAATAATGTCATCGGCAAAGTTACAATCGGAAGCATTAATCTTTCAGGAAGAAACTTTGAACAGGCCCGGGAATTGATTGAAACACAGGTAAATTATTTAAACTCTCAACTGATTGTTATTTCCTATCAAGAAAAAAAGTGGCAATTTACGCCAAATGAGTTGGGTTTCGAAGTAGACAGTTTGGCAACTTTTACCCGGGTTAAGAATCTGGGTAGAAACGGAAACGTTTTGGAAAAACTGGTTGACCAGATAAGTTTACTTTTCAAACCCCGCGAGGTTAAATTTGTATTAATTTCCAATCAGGACCAATTTCAAAACGGCTTGTCAAAAGCTACAAACGAGATTGAAACCCCTTATCAAAACGCTAAATTCAAAGTTGAAAACAAACTAAATCCAAAGCTATCGGTAATCAGTGAAAACCAAGGTACAAAGGTTGACAAGACAACATTAATTCTAGCTATTGAGAATAATTTGTCATCAAATAAACAAGGTGATTTATTCCTTGTTGTTACCAATGATCCGCCGCAAATTTCTAAACAGGAAGCAGAAATTTTTATTCCGGAAGTAAATAAATTGGTATCGGCTAAACTTTTACTATCTTTTAAAAATCAAACGTTTCAAATCGATTCTTTTGATTTAGTTAATTCTCTAACGCTAACCCAAACGTTAAATAACCAAGCCCAATTATTAAATTTATCAACCGCGAGTGCAACGGCCGACAAGCTAAATTATTTTAAACTTACCCTGGATCCGGATAGTTTTGAGAAAATCCTGGAACCAATTACAAAACAAATCGAAAGCGAAGCAACAAACGCTAAATTTACAATTGAAAATAGTAGAGTAACCGTTTTTGATCCGTCAAAAGACGGCGTTAAAATTAATAAACAAGCTCTTTTTATCAGTATCGGCGATTGGTTAAACTACCAGGCTACTGATAAAACCATTGAAATCGCAGCCGAAATTACTCCTGCCGAAATCACGACCGCCAGCGTTAATAATTTGGGAATCAAAGAATTAATCGGTAAGGGCTCCTCAAATTTTTCCGGATCCTCAAACGAGAGGATACACAACATAAGAACCGCGACCAATAAAATTAACGGTACCTTAATTAAGCCAAATGAAGAATTTTCTTTTAATAAAACAGTTGGTGAAATTACACTTGCTACCGGTTATACAACAGCTTATATAATTTCCAAAGGCCGAACGGTACTTGGAGAAGGCGGAGGAGTTTGCCAGGTTTCAACTACGGTTTTTAGAGCAGCGCTCAATTCCGGCCTGCCTTTTAGCGAAAGAAATGCCCACGCTTACAGGGTCAGCTACTATGAAAAAGATAGTGCGCCCGGCTTTGATGCAACGATCTATCACCCCAGCGTTGATTTAATATTCAAAAACGATACCCCCGGCTACATTTTGATCAAATCTTATATCGCAGGCAACATCTTAATCTTTGAATTTTACGGAACAAGCGACGACCGAAAAGTTGAAATTGATAAACCGATTATTACCAACGTCGTTGCCGCCCCCGAACCCGCTTATGAAGATGATCCCCAATTACCCGCCGGCCAACTTAAACAAGTCGACTTTGCAGCTCCGGGAGCGAATGTTAAAATTACAAGAAGAGTAATAAAGGCCGGCCAGGAAACTATAACAAGCACATTTACTTCGGTTTACAAACCCTGGCAGGCGGTTTATAAAAGAGGAACAAAAGTTTAACAAATGAACTGGAAAAAAGATTTAATGATGATCGGGGGGCTGATGCTGGCAGTTGTGGCGCTTCTAATTTTTGGTCAAACAACCGGTAATTTGCCCACCGACACCTTTGAAAATTCATCTAATTCCGCCCGGGTTTCCAAGTCGCAAACAATTCCCGTAAAAATCAATAACGCAACAATAAACGCCGAAATTGCCGACGAAAACGACGAAAGATCGAAAGGATTATCAAACCGTGAAACATTAGATCCCAACTTGGGAATGCTTTTTGTTTTCAACGAAGAAGGCCAGCACAGTTTTTGGATGAAAGAAACTAAATTTGCTCTTGATATAATCTGGATTTCAAAAGATAAAAAGATCGTCGATATTGCTTACGCGGTGCCTGAACCGGGAGTCAAAAACTCCGACTTAACCGTTTACAAACCATCTTCAAACGCCGTGTACGTATTGGAAGTTTTAGGCGGAACGGTTAATTCAAAAGGAATTTTAATCGGCCAAACGACCGAATTCTCTCTATAACAAATGACAATTTTAGGTATTGAAACTTCGTGCGATGAAACCGCGGCCGCAGTTGTAAGCAGCCAAA
>DATCJB010000019.1:0-29146 GCA_036507455.1 Patescibacteria group bacterium
AAAAGCCGATAAAAGTTCCAGTTTTTTCTTCAGATCGTTGGGTATCTATTCAAAGAAGAGCTCAATTTGTTATAGATCACATAAGAAGTATTGACTCAAATTTGCCATTACTAACAAGGGAATAGTTCCACACAAGTGAAAAATTAGAGTTTCAAGATTTATTTAAAGGTTTTCAACCGAGGGAAGCAGCGTCGTCTCTCAATTTGCGTCTAAACTTTCTGTGAGTTACTACAATTTCTTGTACTTTCTCATCTGTTGCATCAACAATCCAGTCGAAATTAGTATCAAATTCCTCTTGAGGATTTGGATAGCTATTGACCCATTCTCTTAATCCGGCTCTACCATTTCCTCGCCAAACATCAAGGGCCGGTTTTAAATGATTCATATTAACCGTTCCAAAACCAATTGTTGCAAACGGAATTACAAAATCATTACCATTAAACGCAGTCATCAATCCTCGTGTTGCCTCAACGACTTTTGCAGCTTGAGAATCCGTAATAGAGTCTCCAACAAATGCCATTTGTTCAATAAAAGCGTTTGCATCTCTTGCAACTCTTTCAACAGCCCAGGCCTTTCTTGCACCACCCATGACCGTGACACCCTCTGTTATTTCTCCAAGCTTTGTCCTTGGTAACTCTTCCCAATAAAACTTATCCAGAACTGCCTTCAGTTCGAGATCTTTTGCAGTGCCGAAGTCATTTGGAGAAAAACCTTTGAGCTTTCTTTCGAATTCATTTAGTAAAGTCGCAGCATCTCTTGAGTAGCTACCTTGCATTCTATCAAGAGGCATTTGCGTGCAATATATATCCTTTGGAGCAAGTCCAAGTTGACCACCAATATTATAGGCATGTTGAGAATAGGAAGTTGAAACAATATTTCTTCTCCAGCCTTCGTTTTCGAGTTCTCCGAAAAGTTCCTTGACTCCAGGGACGAGAGAAGCTTTAGATGAAACATCTCTAATATCGTTCTCGCTAATACCGTGGTGAATGAGTTGTGGAATAATTAATTTTAAAGTATCGCCTGCTTCATAATTTTCTCTTCTCCATTCCCTCCTCCCTGGGATTAAGCCACAAACCATATCATCGTAATAACTAATCACTCTGAACATTTGTTCTCCATCCGAAACTAGCTTAAAAACTTCATATGCACAATCAAGTCCCGAGAGTGGACCTTCGAGATCAAAACAGATGATGCTTCGTGTTTCCGGGTCAACGTGTAATGTAAGGAAACTTTGACCGCGTCTTGTAAACGGCAAAATTACTGCCAGCGAATTCCTCACCCTTCCTGCGGTTTTCCATAAAACAGCAGTTCGTGCTTCATCTAATGTATTGATGGCACCGTTTCTAGGAATTCTGAATTCAAGTGCGTCATCATCCATCCATTCACTGTTTCCTATTTCAAGTTTTGCCAAATTTTGATTGATAAGCGGTATTAGTTTTGCTACTTGAGGTGAATCTATTTCGGATGCCGCATAAGCAGCTCCACTTATCATTACTTGTAAAGTCTTACCTTTAGATCCAGTCCTGAGAATTTTTTCAATAACCGGTATTGATTTTTGTGTTGCAATCATTGGCAACAATTGAAGAGCTTGTCGCGTTTCGTCTGTATAAACAACATCCCCATAGTTGCGTAAACTATTATGATTGTATTGAGGATCTCCTATAAGATCTACCAGTTGCTGTTGAGCATTTTCTTTTCCACTCAGAAGTCCTTTATAAATATCTTTTAGTCTTCTGGTATGAAATAAATCAGGATTGAGCGGAGCAGTTTCGAGTTCTTTTACCGAAACCATAATATACAAAATATAATAAACGAATGTTTTTTTAAATTCAAGAACTAAGAGCCAGATTCTCCCAGCAGTATTTCATTTTCAACTTGTCTTTAACGAATCTAAATACACTGGTATAATTGCTTCACGATGACTTCACAAGAAATTCGAAAAAAGTATTTGGATTTTTTTGCTAAAAAGGGGCATAAGATCATTCCTTCTGCTTCTCTGGTGCCAAGTGAGAGTGTCGATTTGGCCGGAACTCAAAGAGTGATGTTTACAACTGCCGGGATGCACCCCCTGGTGCCCTATCTGCTTGGTGAAGAACATCCGGAAGGCAAACGTTTGGTTAATGTTCAAAAATGTCTTCGGACTGATGATATCGATGATGTCGGTGATAATACCCACAATACTTTTTTTGAAATGCTGGGTAACTGGTCTTTGGGAGATCCTGCCTCGCCTGATGGCATAGGCCTTGGCGGGTATTGGAAAGAGGAAGCGATTTCTTGGTCATTTGAATTTTTAACTAAGGTTTTAAAATTAAATAAAACCAGGCTTTATGTTTCGGTTTTTGCTGGAGACGATGACGCGCCTTTTGACAAAGAATCCTTTGAAATTTGGCAAAGATTGGGAATTGAAGAAAATCGCATTTTTAAATACTCCAAATTAGATAATTGGTGGGGACCGGTAGGGCAAGTTGGACCGTGTGGTCCTGACACCGAAATGTTTTACGACACGGATCCTAAAAGTAAAAGTCCGATAGACCCATCGTCCAATCCCCGTTTTGTTGAAATTTGGAACGATGTTTTTATGCAATATGACAAGCAGGATGACGGGAGTTTTAAACCTCTTAAACAAAAAAATGTTGATACGGGAATGGGGTTGGAGAGAATTTTGGCTGTTATTAACAATGTGGACGATGTTTTCCAAACAGACTTGTTCTCTAATTCTATTCGAACTTTGGAAGCAATAAAAAAGGCAGGGAAGAGTTATAAAGAAGACCCAATTCCCTATCGAGTAATTGTAGATCATCTCAGATCGGCAATTTTTTTGATTGGAGATGGTGTAAAGCCGTCAAACAAAGAAAGAGGATATGTATTACGTCGAATTATTCGAAGATCAATGGTTTACTCGAGAAGACTTGGAATGCAGGGTGATGAATGGTTATCGAATTGTCTTCCGGAACTGGTTAGACCGTATATAAAAGTTTATCCTAATCTTAAAAAAAACATTCCAGAAATTAGTCAAATTATTACCCAAGAGGTAGATAAATTCAGGACGACACTTGAAGCTGGTATTAAAGCATTGAAGAAAATCTTTTCTAGAGCTATAAGTGGAATTGATCCGGAAAATTTACCTCCTGGGATGAAATTAGAAAATAACGTGATTAGAGTTGATGGATATGAAGTTTTTAAAATATATGAAACTTTTGGTTTACCACCAGAGATCTCACAGGAGATAATGACTGGCTGGGGTTTAGCTTTTGATGACCGCACGATGGAGGAGTGTTATCAAGCTATGAAGAAGCATCAAGAACTTTCTAGGGAAATGGGAGAAAAAACCAAAGGGGGACTTGCGGTTCAATCGGACACGGCGGCTAAATATCACACTGCCACTCACCTGCTTCATCAGGCACTTAGGGAGGTTTTGGGCAACCACGTTTATCAAACCGGTTCGCACATAACTAATGAAAGATTAAGATTTGATTTCTCACATGGCGATAAACTGACCGGCGAACAACTCAAAAAAGTTGAAGATTTGGTTAACGGGAAAATTAAAGAAAATCTTAAAGTTGAAAAAGAATTGATGAGTCAGGAAGAAGCTGATAAATTAGGAGCGATCGGCCTGTTTAAAGAAAAATATGGCGAGAAGGTTTCAATTTATAAAATAGACGATTTTTCGATTGAATATTGCGGCGGTCCTCACGCTACTACAACTGGGGATCTTGGAAGATTTAAAATATTAAAAGAGGAAAGTTTGGGAACAGGCAAAAGAAGAGTGTACGCAATCCTTGGTTAAAAATAAATTACTGTCCATGAATTTTTTAAAATTATTTTCCGGAAATTCCAATAACCCCGCGGTTAAACAGACTGAAATTTCAAAAACGACTTCCAACAATAAATCTGGAAAAATATCCAATGGTAATAAAAATACACAACCTCAACAAATAAATGATTTTTCCTGGGAGGAAAGTCTTCCCGGTCAGGATGTATCCGAAAGTATCGGGGCTTTGGATGTCGGCCCTAATTTAGGCGAAGGAAAGCCTCAAGCGATTATGGGAAAGTTACCCAAAAGGAGTTTTTGGGATTTGATTTTTAGTTTGAAACCAAAAAAGAAAGTTGAAAAACATCAGGAAATACAAGCAGATCCAATAGTAAAAAAACAAGTCGCCCCGCTTACCTTGCCCAAATCAACCGCTCCGCAGTTTGATGTTAAAAAACCGATTAAAAATCCAATAGTTCCAAAATCAGTAGCCATAATAATATCCTCCATTATTATTTTGTCCGTTGTTTTTATTGCAGGAGGTTCGTATTTATATGAACCTCTAAGAGGTAAAAATAATTTATTGCCAATTCCGGATTTTATTAAAAATTCAACCAATACTTCAAATTCTGAAATTACCATTACACCTACTCCGGCTCCTTTCCAATTGATCGACAGGCGAACGGTTAGCTGGTTTGTGCCGATTCCTCCGTCACAGGATCAGGTTTCGCAAACCCAATTTTGGACAACTTTGACTTTGGAATTTTTTGAGGTTCGCTATCCAAAAGAATGGGTTGTTGAAGATGTGAACGATCCCCAATCAGAAATTCCTCAAATTAAAGTATTCGGACCCGGTCTTTTTACTGAAAGACCAATATCAATTAGGATGATCGATTTTAAAGGAGTTGATGCTCAAAGTTTTATAAGATCTAATTTTGAAAATCCTCAAATTCAGAAAATTACATTGGATAATAGGGAGGCTTTTCACTTGTCATTTAATGAACCGTATAAACAAGTGGTAATTTTGCCAATGGGAGGCGGTGCTGTTAGAATTGACTTACAACAAGTCGCACAGGAAGATACTCAAATCTTCAATTTTCTAGTAGCAAGCATCAAGGTTAAAACATGAGTTTTTTGGATAAATTTACCAGCAAGTTTGCTTCCCAAAAGGAGGTACCTGAATATTTTTTAGCCCTAAATCTTGGACCTAATTCGATTGAAGCGGCAATTTTCGGGCAAGTAATGGGAAAGGTCAAAGTTTTAGGTGAAGCCCAAAAAAATTATAATTCTCAACTTGACTTAACGCAAAAAGCAGCAGAAACCATCGACCAAGCTGCCGGTCTTTCAGGAGTTGATTTTTCAAAAGTAGTCTTTGGTCTCCCAAGCGACTGGATTGAAGATGAAAAAGTTATATCCCCTTACGGACAACTCATAAAAAAATTAGCAAAAGATTTGGATTTGGAACCTTTAGCATTTGTTTCCACTCAAGCTGCTATTGCACATTTAATTGAAGTAGAAGAGTTTTCGCCTCCAACTTGTATTTTGGTCGGCTGTTTTAATAAACAATTATCCGTTTCTTTTGTTAAAGCCGGCAAAATTGCAGCCAGTAAGACAATTGCCAGGCTTAGCCAAAATATCGGTTCAGAAATTACGGATGCAGTCACTTCTTTAAAAGATTTAGCACCAATGCCCGCCCGGATAATTATTTTTGGCTCGGAAGATTTGGAAAAAATAAATAGTGAAATAAATTCCTTAGATTGGACAAAACTTCCTTCCGACAGACCGGATATGCCGCTTTTTTTACACGTTCCAAAAGTTGAAGTTAAAGCTTTGGGGACTTGCGCCATAGCGGTCGTTTTTGCCGGGGCAACAGATTTAGGGTTGGTAACCCAAACAAGGCAGGCCGAAAATCAAATAATAACTCCTAACGTTGTTCACAAGGAAAATGAGAATTTACAAGCTGTTGAAAATAATTTGGATTCTGATGATTTTGGTTTTGTTGAAGGTGAGGACGTTTCCAAAAAGGAGGAAACTAAAGCAGTTACCGGGGAAACAAAAGCTCCCGAGGTTCCTGTCTTTGCCAAGGAAGATATAAAAGAAGAAACTGCTTTTGAGAATAACAATGAAGACGGGGTAACGGTTGAGAATAGTTTTCTTGGTTGGACCGAAAAAATTAAAGATTTTTTCTCCGGAAGAAATCTTGCAATGCTTATTCCTCTTTTTGCAATTATTTTAATTTTTACCGGAATTATTTTAGTCTATTGGTTTTTACCAAAAGCCGACGTTGCCATAAAAGTCAGATCTCAAACACTAGATAAAGAAACGGAAATTGTTGCCAGCCAGGACGTAAGCGATGTTGGAACAAATCAAATACCTGCAACAACATTTGATATTGAACAAAGCGGGAGCCAAAAAGCGGTTGCCACCGGTAAAAAAACCGTCGGCGATAAAGCTAAGGGAGACGTTACCGTTTTCAATAAAACCACAGCTCCCAAAAGTTTTGAGGCGGGTACAATTTTAAGCGCTCCGGGAGGCATTAAATTTTCAATTGATAGTTCTATTACAATCGCTTCCCGATCATCAACGATTGAAGGTATAACGTACGGTAAAATCGAAACGACCGCAACCGCTCTGGCATTTGGATCTGATTCTAATATTGTCGCAGGCCAGGACTTGACGGTTGCTGATTTCGATCATTCTTTGTACATCGCCAGGAATGAAAAAGCTTTTAGTGGCGGAACTTCCAGAGAAGTGACCGTTGTTTCCGAAGAAGACTTAGAGAGATTGCAAAGCAGCTTAGAGAAAGATCTTTTCCAAAAAGCTCAGGAAGAAATTAAATCAAGCGTATCAGAAGGTCAAAAGATACTTGAAGAGGCAGTAATTAAGGAAGTAGTAACCCGAAACTTTGATAAAGATGTAGGAGATGAGGCAAGCGTTGTTAATTTAGATTTGGAGATAAAATTCAAAGTTGTTGTAGTTAAAGAAAGTGACCTGGAAAACGTTTTGAACAATAACATTTCTGATCAGCTTCCGCAGGGTTTCGATCTGGCTGAGAATAGTACCAAATTCGATATTACAGTGGGTGAAGTTGAACCGGACGGCACTGTTAATTTGAAGATGAAATATACAGCTTCGCTTGTTCCCAAGATTGACATTTCAAAAGTTAAAAAGGACCTTATTGGTAAAAAAATTGACGTTGCGCAAAGTTACTTAAGTTCTCTGCCGGACGTGATAAGCGCTGAAATTTCTGTTAAACCCAGATTTCCCGGACCTTTGTACACCCTTCCAAGAGCACAAAATAACATAAATATTACTCTTATTCCGCAGGATTAAATTAAAATTAATTAAAATCGTGGCCTACTATGTTTACCTTAAAGAAACTCCAAAAAGAACCCGAAACTTTCCGCTTTTTAGTTTACTTTTAATTACTGCCGGTTTTGGAATTTTAACCTGGGTAGTGTTTCCGATAGTCAATTGGGAATTTAATAAAAAAGATGAGTTACAAATTAATTCTCAGGTATTGGGTCAAAGTTTCCAGGATATTTCTGTTCAAACTGATTCTGACGGTTTTTCATATTTTATTCCCGCCAAAGATTTTACCAGAAGAAGTTCGGTTAAAGAATTTAAGTTATCGGTTGGCAAATTAACAATTGAAAACGCCAGAGTTGTTGTTGACAGTTTGGATTTTAAAAAAAGTTTAGCCCACTATCCTCAAACTGCTCTTCCAGGAGAAGTTGGAAATGTATTTATTACCGGCCATTCAAGTTTGCCTCAAATTTCCGATCCTAATGACTACGGTTCAATTTTCTCAAAACTTTCAGCGCTTGAAAACGGCGATAAAGTTGAAGTTGACGTTTCGGGAATTGTTTATCGGTATGAGGTAATAAAAATGTCGGTTGTTGATCCGAAAAATATTTCGATTTTGTATCCCCCTGACAAAACCGGCAGATATTTAACATTAATGACTTGTGTTCCGCCGGGTTTGAATACCCAAAGGCTTGCAGTTTTGACAAAACTGATTGATAATCCTTTAGAATCGGAAAGTTTTTAAACAATGTCTTATCTTGGTATAGACTTTGGAACAAAGAAAATTGGTCTAGCAATATCAGAAGGTTATTTAGCAAAACCCATGAAATCGATCGGCAATGACGATAAATTAATTTCGAAGTTAAAAATAACTTGTGAGGTAGAAAATGTTGATAAAATAATTCTTGGAACACCCGGAGCTCACACGCAAATGGGGGTTAAGGTTGAAGAATTCGCTAAAAATCTTAGAAAATTTTTAGACAAAGAAATTTTACTTTGGGATGAAAGATTGACAACGGTTGAGGCTCAAAATTTAGGCAAAAGAAGCGCAGATATAGATTCTCTTTCGGCGGCTATTATTTTACAATCTTATTTGGATGCCAATCGGCAGGAAAACAGCAATGAAAACGAAAATAAAGATGATAACTAAATTCTTAACGATACCATTTATTATATTTTTTATTATCGTGGGACTTCTGCTTGCTTATAAAAGCCAGACCTCACCTGTTTTAAAAGAGGCGGAATTTAAAACCTTTACTATTACTCCCGGTCAATCTTCTTCCGAGATTGGCAAAAATTTAAAAAAGGAAGGTTTGATTAAGAATTCGATCGTGTTTAACTTATTTGTCAGATTAAATAATCTGGCCGAAAAAATCCAGGCGGGTTCTTTTAAACTTTCGCCAAGCATGAGTTTATCTGAAATCGGCAATCAATTAACAACCGGAACATTTGATGTTTGGATAACAATCCCCGAAGGTTTCAGAAATGAAGAAATTGCCCAAAGGTTAAATGAAAAACTAGGAATTAAAGAAGAAGATTTTCTAAAAATAGCCGAAGAAGGATATATGTTTCCCGATACTTATTTAGTTCCCAAAGAATCAACAGCCGCAAACATAGTTTCAATTTTAAGGGAAAATTTTGACCGGAAATTTTCAGATGAGTTGAAGCAAATGGTGACAAGTCGCGGCCTAACTGAAAAAGAAGTCATAATTTTAGCATCGATTGTTGAACGTGAGGCTTTGTTTGCGGAAGATCGGCCGATTGTGGCCGGAATTTTATTGAATCGTCAAAATATCGCAATGGCCTTGGAAGCTGATGCGACGGTTCAGTATGCACTTGGATATTCGGAAGAAGAAAAAACTTGGTGGCGAAAGAATTTGACTGAAGAGGATTTAAGGGTAAATTCGCAATATAATACCCGCCGCCACGCCGGTCTTCCGCCGGGACCGATTTGCAATCCGGGACTTTCGGCAATCCAGGCAGTTATTAACCCAGCCGAAACCGACTACTTATACTACTTGTCCGATAAAGAAGGTAAAATGCACTACGCGGTTTCTTTGGAAGAACATATAGAAAACATTAATCAGTACTTATAATTGTTACGGGACTTATCCCTTGACAAAGCCCTATAGTTAGGATAAAGTACGCAAATTATGGCAGCAGACCTTGAAAGATTGGCCAGAGAAGTTAAAGGAAGAAAGTTTAAAGGTGTTCGCGATAATCTGATGGCTCAAGCCGGAATTCTCCGACAGCTCAAAGGCCCAGAACATATTGTTTTAACGGACAAGCTGGAGCTTGAAGCACGCCAAGAAACTACAGTTACCTCTGAACGAATAACCCTTAGAGAGAGCTTTACGGACACAGAAAAAGAAGCTCTAATTGCTGACGGAGCTCTTATATATATCCCAAAAGGTGAAACAATCCCGACTCAAGGAGAAGCCCAAACTAGGAAAGGTAAACCTTCTTTCTGGTTTGTAGTTGAAGCGGGACATCTTGTGCTTGCAGTTCCTTCAAGACAAGTTGAAATGGCTATTTATCCTGTTCCTGACAAGTTTTTTGTTCCAAACAGTTTTGACAGAAGCGTAGAAAAACAAGAAGAAGCGGTAGAAAAAGATGCTGCTGATTTGAGAAAAAGATTATGTCAAGAAAGTATTGGAGAAATTATCCCTGACGAAGCATCAACCCTAACTGATATAACATTTCAGCACTTGGACGCAACAGGTAAATGGTTATTCGGCCCTGATTACGTAAAAGCTCAAGAACTGGACTGGGTTTATGGTAGAACTAAAAATCCCACTAATAAAGCCGGTTCGAACGTTGCCTGCGTCGGTCGCGCCGGGCCTGATCACGGCGTGGATGTCAGCAACGGGAGCCGTGACCACGGCGCTCGCCACATTGGTGCTGTTCGCCTGGTAGTGCCAATTGAGACTAAGTAATTGGTTTTTTGGTTCTTTTGGATTTTTTCCTCTTGGTTTTTCCGAAAAAATTTTTTAAAATGTACCTTGTTAGGCAGTGATCCTGATAAAACCATTATCGGGGCGTCTATTTCTAGAATCTTCTGAAGAGAAAATCAATTTCTTTAAACTTCCCCTTTTGATCTTTCGATTTCACTCAAGATCAAGTCTTAATAAATTAAGACTTGACAAACCTATAAGAGAGGAGTAAATTCACATTTACCGTGGCGAACGAATGTGTTCGTTCGTTTTTTGTGTACCAATAGTTGCGCAAGACCTAGAGAGTCAACTTGTTTTAACCTTTCAAAGTCATTTGCAGCTTGAGTTTCGGGTAGTAACTAAAGCTGATGGCAATCACACAAGATAGAATTTTTTGGCAAAAAGAGGATATTTTGCCCCCTATGAATCTGATTGAGATTCAACGGGAATCTTTTTCGTGGTTTATTAATAAGGGTATCGAAGAAGCGCTTTCCGAAATTACGCCGATTGAAGATTTAACCGGTAAAAATTGGATAGTGGAATTTGGCCACCACTTTTTTGACAAGCCAAAATATACTCCTGAAGAAGCAATTGAAAAAGGCGTAACCTACGATGTTCCCCTAAAAATTAAGGCAACCCTAACCAACAAACAAACCGGTTCAAAAACCGAAGCCGAAGTTTTTCTTTGCGACCTTCCTTTGATGATTGATAAAGGTACTTTTATTATCAACGGAATTGAAAGAGCAATTGTTAATCAATTGGTTCGTGCTCCGGGAGTTTATTTTTCAGGCGGAATTGATCCGATTACCGGCCGAATGTTGTACGGAGCAGAAATTAGACCAATCCGGGGTTCCTGGCTTGAGTTTGCAATCGCCAGAAATGACGTCATTTCGGTTAAGGTTGACCGCCGAAAGAAATTCCCGGCAACTACCTTTCTTCGAATAATGGGTCTTTCAACTGATGATCAGATCCGCAAAGTTTTAGGCGATTTTGATTCCGATTTGGATCACAAATATTTGGAAAGCACGCTTGCCAAAGACCCAACCTCTTCAACAGACGAAGCTCTAATTGAAATTTACCGCAAAATGCGACCCGGAGACCCGGCAGTTTTGGATAACGCCAAGTCTTTGATTGATTCGATGTTCTTCAACGGACGCCACTATTCAATCGGCAAAGTAGGCAGATTTAAGATTGAAAAGAAACTTGCGGCAATTAAAGAAAAACTGGCCTCAAACGGTTTACCGGCAAAATCAGACAGTTTCGTTTTAGAACCGGCCGACTTTTTAGCTACTTTTGCTTATCTTTTGCAACTAGCCGGCGGCGAAGGCAAGGTTGACGATATTGATCATCTTGGCAATAGACGCGTTAGACGAGTGGGAGAATTAATTGCCCAAAGTGCTTTCCGTGTCGGACTTCTAAGGCTTGAAAGAGTCGTTAAAGAGAGAATGACTTTGGCTACGCTTGATGCGCCGGTTAATCCGGCAACGCTGATTAATGCCAGACCGGTAATTTCGGCTGTAAACGAATTTTTCCGAACCAGCCAATTATCTACAATTCTTGACTCGACCAATCCGTTATCCGAACTTGATAATTTACGAAGATTAACGGTTATGGGTTCCGGCGGAATAACAAGGGAAAGAGCTTCATTTTCAATTCGTGACATTAACCATTCACAATATTCCCGAATCGATCCGATTCGTTCTCCGGAAGGTCCGAATATTGGACTGGTAACGTATATTTCGCTTTACGCTCAAATTAATGGATACGGATTTTTGGAAGCACCTTACAGAAAAGTTGAAAAAGTGGGAAACAAAATGAAGGTAACCAACGATATTGTTTACTTATCAGCTGATGACGAAGAAGATTATTATATTACTCACGCTTCAATAAATATTGACAACAAAGGTTTTATCTTAGACGAACGAGTTCCCGTTAGATTCCAGGGAGAGTTTTTGACTGCTCCAACAAACTTAGTTAGTTTTATCGACGTTGTGCCAAGACAAATCGTCGGAACGAGTGCGTCATTAATTCCGTTTTTGGCTCACGACGAAGCTAATCGTGCTTTGATGGGAACCCACATGCAATGTCAGGCGGTCCCGCTTTTGATTCCATCATCTCCGGTTGTCGGAACGGGTATGGAAAAAGTTGTCGCCGACAATATGGGCCGGGTAGTAAGAGCCGAAGGTGATGGAGAAGTAACTTATGTTGACGCCAATAAGGTTGAAGTCAAAATGAAAATTGACGGAAAAACAAAGACAGCAACTTACGGAGTAAATAAATTTACCAGAACTCCTCAATCAACTTGTTATTCACAAAGATCAAGGGTAGTAGCTGGTCAAAAGATTAAAAAAGGAGACGTATTAGTTGACGGGCCAGCAACGGAAAATGGAGAACTGGCACTCGGTCAAAATTTATTAATTGCTTATGGTTCATTTGATGGTCTGGGCTACGAAGACGCAATAGTTATTTCGGACAGACTAGTCAAACATGACTCGTTAACATCGATTCATATCGAGGAACACGAAGTTGCGGTAGTTGATACAAAATTAGGTCCTGAAGAAGTCACCAGAGATATTCCTAACGTTGGTGAGGAAGATTTGGCCAACTTGGACGAAGACGGAATCGTAATAGTAGGAGCAGAGGTTGGACCAAATGATATTTTAGTTGGGAAAATTGCTCCGAAAGGCGAGACCGAGTTAACCGCAGAAGAAAAATTGCTCCGGGCAATTTTTGGAGAAAAAGCCAGGGAAGTCAGAGATACTTCTTTGAGAATTCCTCACGGAGAACGGGGAACGGTTATTGGAGTTAAAATTTTGTCGCGTGAACAGGGTGACGAACTTGAACCGGGAACGATCAAGAAAATTATCGTCAAAGTTTCCCAAATGCGAAAAGTTGTCGTTGGAGACAAGTTAGCCGGCCGTCACGGAAATAAAGGTGTTATTTCAAAAATTGTTCCTTCATACGACATGCCTTATTTGGAAGACGGAACACCGATTGATATTATTATTTCACCTCTTTCGGTTTTATCCCGTATGAACCTTGGACAATTATTAGAAACCCATCTCGGTTGGGCAGCTGAAAAATTGGGATATAAAATCGGTTTGCCGGTTTTTGAAAAATTTGAAGAGGATAAGATTGTTGAAGAGTTAAAAAGAGCTAATTTACCGGCTGATGGGAAAGCAACCTTATACGATGCCAGAACCGGTCAGCCTTTTGATCGTCCGGTAGTCGTTGGAAGAGGATATATTATGAAATTGATTCATATGGTTGAGGATAAAACTCACGCAAGATCAACCGGTCCGTATTCGCTAATTACTCAACAGCCTTTAGGGGGCAAAGCTCAAATGGGAGGTCAAAGACTTGGAGAAATGGAAGTCTGGGCACTCGAAGCTTATGGAGCTGCTGCTACCCTGCAGGAAATGTTGACAATTAAAGCTGATGACGTTGTTGGCCGGGCGAAAGCTTTCGAGGCTATTATTAAGGGAACTGATATTCCTCAACCTTTAATTCCTGAGTCGTTTAAGGTTTTAGTACGAGAATTGAACAGTTTAAATCTTAAAGTTGATATGATTGGAGCTAAAACCAAAGAAGAATCAACGACAACCGAACAGCTAGTTAAAGAAGCTGAAATTGCCGATCAGGCAGAAGCTTTGGCATCAGAAGCCGGAGCCGACGTTGTTGCCTCAGCTGCAGAATTAGAAAGCAAAGACAGTCCGATGGAAATTGAAGAAGCGCCGGCTGAAGAAGAAGTAAAGGAGGAAACGTAAAATATCAGCCAAACAGTGTATTATTTTAATTTAATTTAAAATAATTATGTAGTTTACTGATATTTTCGTTAATCAAAAAATATTTATAAGTTAATTAAGGAAGTTTAACAAAAATGACAGACTTATTAGATTTTGAAGCATTAAAAGTAACAATTGCATCAGAAAGTGACGTTTTGGAGTGGTCACACGGTGAGGTTACCAAACCCGAGACCATTAATTACCGAACCCTAAAACCGGAAAAGGACGGCTTGTTTGACGAGCGAATTTTCGGACCGACTAAGGACTGGGAATGTTATTGCGGAAAATATAAAAGAATAAGATTTCGTGGTGTAATTTGTGACAAATGCGGAGTTGAAGTAACCCAAAGCCGGGTTCGACGTGAGCGAATGGGTCACATAAAACTTGCTTCTCCTGTTGCCCACGCTTGGTTTTTTAAGGGTGCACCATCAAAACTTGGATTACTTTTGGATATTTCTCCCCGGGATATTGAATCTATTGTTTATTTTGCATCTTATTTGGTGATATCGGTTGATGAAGACAAAAGAGAAAAGGCGATAAAAAGTGTTAACGACAACTTTGAAAAGGAAAAGAAGGAACTGACTTCCAAGTCCGAAAAAGAAATCAGCCAGCTTGAAAAAGAAACTGAAAAAGAAGCTTCGGAAATTAAGTCAAAAGTTAAATCAAAAGAACAACAGGATTTAAAAATTGAGGAAATTGAACTCAAATCAAGACAAAGAATTGCCCAAATTCGCGAAAATAATTCTGTCGAAGTCCTAAAAATTGCAACGGCTGCAAAAGCCTTGGTCGACCTTGTCCGTTCGGTGAGCGTTGGAATGCTTTTGTATGAGGAAGAATATTTAAGACTCTTTGAAAACGGACTTGATGAATTTTTGGAAGTTGGTATGGGCGGAGAGGCGTTGCTTAAGATTTTAGAAAAAATTGACCTTTCAAAACTTTCGGCAATTTTAAGGGAAGAAATTCAAAAATCTACCGGACAAAAACACATTAAGTTAACCAAAAAGTTGCGAATTGTTGAAGGAATGAGAAAGGCAGGCATTTCTCCAACAACATTAATTTTAAAGATTTTGCCTGTTTTACCTCCGGATTTAAGACCGATGGTTCAACTTTCAGGAGGAAGATTTGCAACTTCTGACTTGAACGATCTTTATCGAAGAGTAATTAACCGAAATAATCGTTTAAGAAGATTGATGGATTTGGGCGCTCCGGAAATTATTTTGCGAAACGAAAAACGAATGCTTCAGGAAGCAGTCGATGCACTTATTGACTCAACCCAAAGACCATATACCAGAAGCGCTGTTGCGGCTTCCCAACTTCGATCATTGTCTGACATGCTTCGGGGTAAACAAGGCCGATTCAGACAAAACCTGCTCGGTAAGCGTGTTGATTATTCGGGAAGATCAGTAATTGTTGTCGGACCTGAACTTAACTTAAATCAGGCCGGTTTGCCAAAAGAGATGGCGCTTGAGATGTTTAAGCCGTTTGTCCTTCGGGAACTAATTGCCCAGGGTTTAGCTCCCAACGTTAAAAGTGCAAAACACGTTTTAGAAAGACGGCCACCGGAAATTTGGGACATTCTTGAAACGATTACCAAAAATCACCCTGTACTTTTAAACCGTGCGCCAACATTGCACCGATTAGGAATCCAGGCATTTTTCCCGGTTTTAATTGAAGGTGACGCAATCAGAATTCACCCTTGTGTTTGTGCCGGATTTAACGCCGACTTTGACGGGGATCAAATGGCGGTTCACGTTCCATTGTCTGTTGTTTCTCAAGAGGAAGCACAAGACTTAATGTTGGCTTCGAAGAATTTACTAAGACCCGCCGATGGTTCGCCAATTACTTTGCCGAACAAAGAAATGGCTTTGGGTATGTATTACTTAACCAGCTTAAGCGGTCTTGAATCAACTTCAATTTTCGGTTCTTTTAAAGAGGCAATTTTAGCTTATCAATGCGGAAAAATCCAGGCCAGAACAAAAATAACCGTTTATGAGCGCGGAGAAAAAATTGAAACAACCGTCGGAAGAATTTTATTCAATAATTTACTTCCTAAGGAAATTTCTTACATCAATGAGGCTGTTAAAGCGTCAACGATAAAGCAAATTATTTCAAAAGTTTACGACTTGGGCGATGAAGAGCGCACTGCAAAGTTAATCGATAACCTTAAAGTTTTAGGATTTGAAGGTGCAACTTTTTCCGGTTTATCAGTTTCGGTATTTGACTGTCGAATTATTCCCAATAAAGATCAGATTATTGAAAAAGCTGAAAAAAGGGTCGAAGAAGTTGAAGGTACATATAGAACGGGTCTGATTACCCGGGATGAATTAAGGCGATTGTCAAATGAGATTTGGGTCGAAACAACCGAGGAAATCGCAGATTTAACATGGAAGAATTTCCAAGACGATAATTCCATAAGACTTATTTCGGATTCCGGCGGTTCCCGTGCAACAGGAGATCAGATTAAACAATTGGCCGGTATGCGGGGACTAGTTGCTGACCCTTCAGGAAAGATCGTTCCTCTGCCGACTAAATCGAACTTTAGAGAAGGTCTTTCGGTATTTGAATATTTCACCTCATCCAGAGGTGCAAGAAAAGGATTTGCTGACCGGGCTTTGAAAACCGCGGAATCGGGATATTTAACCCGAAGATTGATTGATGTTGCACACGATGTCATTATTCGTTCACAGGATTGCGGTACCAAAGAAGGCTTAGAAATTTCCAAGAAAGACAACCGACAAACAAAGTTTACAGACAGACTGCTTGGAAGAATTGCCGCAACTGACATAGTTAGTTCAAGATCTAAAAAAGCTATTGTAAAAAGAAATGAAGAGATAGATGAAGAAAAAGCGTTGTCAATTGAAAAATCCCAAATCGAAAGCGTACTTGTCCGTTCGCCTTTGACTTGCGCTGCAAAGTACGGAATGTGCGCGGCTTGTTACGGACGAAATCCGATTGATAAGAAATTGGTCAACATCGGAACTCCGGTTGGAGTCGTCGCCGCTCAATCAATTGGTGAGCCGGGAACCCAGCTTACTATGAGAACCTTCCACTTGGGAGGAATCGTCGGGCTGGATATTACCCAAGGTTTGCCGAGAGTTGAAGAATTATTTGAAGCCAGAATTCCGAAGGTTTTGGCGCCAATTTCAGAGATAGCCGGTAAAGTTTCGATTGAAGAATCTGCCGAAGGGTTTAAAGTAAAGGTTCGTTCAACAAAATTAAAGCCGGTGGTTGAGAGAGAATATATTATCCCTGCCACATCTGAAGTATTAGTTGCAGACGACGATATGATTGATGCGGGAACTCCTCTTTGTTCCGGTCATCTGGACGTTAAAGAAATCTTATCAGTTAAAGGAATCCGAGAGTCTCAAAAATATATTATTTCAGGAGTTCAAGAGGTTTACGAAGGTCAAGGTGTGCCAATTAATGATAAACATTTTGAAATTATTGTCCGCAAGATGTCAGATAAAGTCCGTGTGGAATCATCGGGCGATACCACGCTGTTGCCAAATGAACTGGTTGATAAGGTAAGGTTCCAATCCGAGAATAACAGGGTTTTAGCAGAAGGCGGAGAACCGGCAACAGCGCAAATTGTCATTTTAGGTATAACAAGAGGTGCGCTTTACACAGAATCATTCTTATCTGCCGCTTCCTTCCAGGAAACGACTAACGTCTTAACTGATGCAGCAATCGAAGGCAAGATAGATAGATTAGTCGGCTTGAAAGAGAATGTTATTATTGGCCGATTAATTCCAACCGATCCCAAGCGGGCTCAATCTGTTGAATTCGAATCTTAATGCCTGGCTATTTGACCCATTCGATTACACTCAAGGTCAATCCCCGGCGAAGTCGAATGATTTGACTTTTAGCTTCGAAGCTAATATACTCTTTGTCACAAGCAAAACAAACACAACTTAGGTAGCGAGCTTTAGGTTAGTGAAGGTGACTAGCAAAAAAGCTGGTCTCTTTTTTTGAAAAGGGAAAAATATTTCAGCTAAACAATACATTACATTATTTTAATTTAATTTAAAAAATGCCGACAGTAAATCAATTAATTCGCAAAGGAAGAAAGAGACCTGAAAAAAAGGTGAAAACTGCCGTACTTCGAAAATCTTTCAATGCAATTCAAAATCGTTACATGCAAACCTATTCACCGCAAAAACGGGGTGTTTTAACATTAGTTAAAACGACTACTCCCAGAAAACCAAATTCGGCGTTGCGAAAAGTTGCCAGAGTCAGGCTTTCCAACCGCCAAGAAATTACGGCGTATATTCCCGGTATCGGTCACGAGCTTGCAGAGCACGCTGTTGTCATGATTCGGGGCGGGAGAGTAAAAGATTTACCGGGAGTTAGGTATCACATCATAAGAGGTAAACTTGATGCTTCGGGTGTGGTTGGCCGAAAACAGGGAAGATCTTTATACGGAACTAAAAAATCCGGCGCAACGACAGCTTCTTCAGCAGCCGCATCAGCAGGTGCTGCTAAAGCTCAAAGCGCTGGGGAAGAAGGTTAATTTTAAAAAAATGCGACTTTTTAACTAAAGTTTAAAAAATAATTTATGGCACGGGGTAAAAAAACAACTTTCAAAAGAAATTTAGAACCGGATCCAATTTATAAATCGGGACTTTTAAGCCGATTTATAAACCGGATTATGGAAAGCGGCAAAAAAGACCTGGCCAGAAAAATTGTTTATAAGGCTTTTGATCAAATTGCTCAAAATACCGGCAAAAATCCTCTTAACGTTTTTGAAACTGCGATTGCTAACGTTGCACCTAAGATGGAAGTCAGGCCAAGAAGAATTGGAGGAGCAAGTTACATGGTTCCGATGGAGGTTAGGGGAACCCGCAGGGAAGCTTTAGCAATTCGCTGGTTAATAGATTCTGCTGACTTGCGGTCCAATAAAGATTATGTTGATAGAAAATCGAACTCTCCTATAATGTCAGCCAAACTTGCAGCAGAATTAACCGAAGCCAGCGAGAATCAAGGAAACGCTGTTAGAAAAAAAGAAGAAATGCACAAATCGGCAGAAGCAAATCGTGCTTTTGCACACTTTAGGTGGTAATTTATGGCTGCTCAACAGGACTCCCGCATCTATCCCTTAGACAGAATACGTAATATTGGTGTAATTGCCCATATTGATGCCGGCAAGACTACGACTACCGAACGAATTCTTTACTACACAGGAAAAACTTATAAAATCGGCGATATCGACGAGGGAACGACGGTTACCGACTGGATGGAACAGGAAAGAGAAAGGGGAATTACTATAGTTTCTGCGGCAGTTACCACTTTTTGGATTCCCAAAACCGGACCATTGGCTGATATTGAACACAGAGTAAATATTATCGATACGCCGGGTCACGTCGATTTTACGGCAGAAGTTGAACGATCTCTTCGGGTTTTAGACGGTGGAGTGACTGTTCTGGACGCTGAAGAAGGAGTTCAATCACAATCAGAAACAGTTTGGCGTCAGGCAGATAAATACAACGTTCCAAGAATTTGTTTCATTAACAAGATGGACAAGTTAGGGGCTGATTATATTGAAACCTTAAAGTCTATTCGAGAAAAACTGGGCGCACCGGCTTATCCTTATAACTTACCAATCGGCAAAGAAAACGAGTTTGTTGGAGTCGTCGACTTATTGACCCGAAAAGGTTTTGTTTGGGGAGATGATCCTTCAGGAATGAAATTTAATGAAGTTGAAGTTCCAAGCGATATGCATGATGATGTTGAAAAGTATCGAAATGAATTAATTGAAAAAATATCAGAAACAAACGATAAACTTTTGGAAAAGTATTTGGGAGGCGAAGAACCGACGATGAAAGAATTAATGCAAGCTCTAAGAGCGGCCACTATTGCTTATAAAATTGTTCCTGTTCTGGCCGGATCTTCTCTAAGAAACAAAGGAGTACAACCGCTTCTTGATGCCGTCATTAATTTCCTACCTAGTCCGCTTGACATCCCCCAGGTGCGTGGATATAATCCAAAAACTGGTGCGGATGAGGCTCGAGCTAATGACATTAACGCACCGTTTGCTGGAATTGCGTTCAAAGTACAAATAGACCCTCACGTAGGTAAGCTTACTTATGTTCGGGTTTATTCTGGCACATTAAAATCAGGATCAAGTGTTTTAAATGTTACCAAAAGCGAACGAGAAAGAATTGGTCGAATTCTTTTGATGCACGCAGATAAGCGTGAGGAAATTAAAGAAGCGTTTGCCGGGGAAATTGTTGCGGTTATTGGACTTACTCGTACCACAACCGGTGATACTTTAGCTGATGAGTCAAACCCAATTGTTTTGGAATCAATTACATTCCCGGAACCGGTTATTTCTCTTGCTATTGAACCAAAAACCAAGGCTGATCAAGAAAAACTTGGACTTGCCCTTTCAAGGTTATCCGAAGAAGATCCTACTTTTAGAATCAGATCAGATCACGAAACGGGTCAAACAATAATTTCCGGAATGGGTGAATTACAACTGGAAATTATGGTTGACAGAATGAAAAGAGAATTTAAAGTAGAAGCTAACGTTGGTAGACCTCAAGTTGCATATAGAGAAACTATAACTAAAGTCGCCGAAGGAGAAGGAAAATACATTAAACAAACCGGAGGAAGAGGCCAATACGGTCATTGTTTGCTCCGAATTGAACCGAAATCCAGAGGCGAAGGGTTTGAGTTTGTTTCGGAAATTAAAGGAGGCGCGATCCCCCAGGAATTTATTCCCGCAATTGAAAAAGGCATTAAAGAGAAAATGGAAACCGGAATTTTGGCCGGTTATCCTGTTGTAGATATGAAAGTTGCGGTTTATGATGGATCATATCATGACGTTGATTCATCAGAAATTGCTTTTAAAATCGCCGGTTCGATGGCTCTTTCTAACGCGGCAGCTAGCGCTCAAATGGCGATTTTGGAGCCGATTATGAAAGTCGAGGTAACAACTCCTGAAGAATTTATGGGGGAAGTTATTGGAGATTTATCGGCCAAGCGTGCTCAAATATTAGGATCCGAACAAAGAGGAAATGTCAGAATTATAACAGCTCTTGTTCCTTTAGCTGAATTGTCCGGATATGTTACGACATTAAGATCAATGTCTCAGGGAAGAGCTTCAGCATACATGGAGCCGTCGCACTACCAGGAGGTTCCTGGTAACATTACAGATAAAATAGTTGCAAAATCAAAAGGAGTTGTAAGTTAAAATTTAGCAAAAAAATTAATAATTTATTAAAATAATTTGAAAGGAGGCGAAAAAAATGGCAGACACAGCAAGCAAAAAATTTGAAAGAACTAAACCTCACGTTAACGTGGGAACTATTGGTCACGTTGATCACGGAAAAACCACTTTAACTGCGGCAATTACGACCGTGTTGTCAAAGAAAGGAATGGCGGAAGCCAAATCTTTTGACCAAATTGACAACGCTCCGGAAGAAAAACAACGCGGAATCACAATTAACATTACCCACGTTGAATACGAAACAGAAAAGAGACACTATGCTCACATAGACGCTCCGGGTCATGCTGATTACATCAAGAACATGATCACCGGTGCTGCTCAAATGGACGGTGCAATTTTGGTTGTTTCTGCTCCGGACGGCCCTATGCCTCAAACCAGGGAGCACATTCTTCTTGCGCGTCAGGTTAACGTTCCTGCAATCGTAGTCTTTTTGAACAAGGTTGACATGGTTTCCGATGCAGAACTATTAGACTTGGTTGAGCTTGAAGTAAGAGAACTTTTGGATAAATACCAATATGATGGTAAAAACGTTCCAATAATTAGAGGTTCTGCTCTTAAAGCTTTGGAAGGTGATGCCGATTCTGTAAAAGCAATTGAGGATTTGATGAAGGCGGTTGATGAACACATTCCAACTCCAACCCGCGATCTTGATAAACCTTTCTTGATGCCGGTCGAAGATGTCTTCTCAATTAAAGGAAGAGGAACCGTCGTAACTGGTAGAATCGAAAGAGGAGTTGTCAAAGTTAACGAGGAAGTTGAGATTGTTGGTATTAAACCGACAAAGAAAACGGTTGTTACCGGAGTCGAGATGTTTAGAAAACAACTTGACGAAGGTCAGGCAGGAGATAACGTCGGAGTTTTACTTCGGGGAGTCGAAAAAGACGACGTTGAACGCGGTCAAGTTTTGGCCAAGCCGCAAACAACTACTCCTCACACAGAATTCGAGGCAGAAGTTTATATTTTAACCAAAGAAGAGGGAGGTCGACATACCCCTTTCTTTTCAGGTTACAGGCCTCAATTTTATGTCAGAACAACTGACGTAACCGGTGAGGCAACGTTACCCGAAGGAACCGAAATGGTTATGCCTGGAGATAGCGTAACGATGAAGGTTAAACTCATTGAACCGGTTGCAATGGAAGAAGGAATCCGATTTGCTATCCGGGAAGGTGGACACACCGTCGGAGCAGGAGTCGTTTCCAAAGTCGTTGCATAAGTTGCATTAAACTTGGGGGTCAATTAAAAAGACCCCCTTTTAATGCTGATGTCGCGGCACTGGATGTTAATGGTAAATAGTGAATTGTAAATAGTTTAAAAAAACAAAAAAATGGCACCGGAAATTAATATACCAATCGAGTCAGCTGAATGGGATCGGTTAGATCAGTGGCGTTATACTGTACCTTTTATTGAAGAATTTAAAACAAGTTTAGGTTTGTGTAAGATGTATCATGTTGGTGAAGACACACTTTCACTGATTTATCACGAGAAAGGAATTAAAATTTTGTGCACTGGAAGAGTTGCAGATAAGTTGAAATTAGAAAATTTAATACCAATAGCTAGTAGCTAATTGCGAAGAGCTAATTAAAAAGCACATTAAAAGTGCGTTTGGTGTCGATCGTCGATAGTCGATTGACTATAGTCAAAAGGAAAATTATGCCAAAAGGAAGAATACGAGTACGACTTAAAGCATATGACCATCGGGTGATGGATCAGTCTTGTCGTGAAATAATTGAAACTGCTCTTCAAACTGGGGCTAAGGTAGCCGGTCCGATCCCCTTGCCGACCAAAATTGAGAGAGTAATCGTTTTGACAAGCCCACACACAGACAAAAACGCCCGTGAAGTTTTTGAAACCCGAACGCACAAACGATTAATTGACATTATTGAGCCGACTGACAAGACAATAGATTCACTGATGCATCTGGATCTGCCTGCCGGGGTCGATATTGAGTTAAAAATGTAGAGATTGGACAAATTAGGTTCGATTTGGTAAAATTTGGTGCCTATAAAAATTAAGGCGGCTTTTTAGGTAAAACTTAAAAAAATAATGTAGAATAGGTTTTTGAGACTTACAAATCTTACTGCGACTTTATCGGGTAAGCACACTTTAAGGTGAAGTTTTAGAAACAGGACTTCCTGAAAATTCTGAATAATCAGAAACAATTTCAAGGGTCCTGATTTTTGCGTAATTAAAGGAGCAAAAAATATATCAGATGAAATGCTGATATATTTCTCAAAAATTAATAATTTTTTTCGAAATGATAAACGTAATAATTGGCAAAAAAGTAAATATGTCCAACCGTTTTGATGCCCAGGGCAAACGAATTCCGGTAACTGTCGTTTCGGCAAATGCCAATGTTGTGGCAAAAATTAAGTCAGGCGATAAAGACGGTTATGACGCAATTCAAATCGGGCTCGGAAACGAAAAGAAACCGATTAAATCACAACTTGGAAATTACAAGGATTTACCAAGTGTCCCAAAAATTTTACGGGAATTTAGAGTCGATAACCTGGAAGGTATTCAAAAAGGTAATACAATTGATGCTTCCAATTTCAAGGTTGGAGATTTAGTTAAAGTAACAGGAGTTTCTAAAGGACGCGGATTTGCGGGAGCGATGAAGAGACACGGGTTCCACGGAGGGCCCAAAACTCACGGTCAGTCAGACAGACATCGTGCACCCGGATCTTTGGGCCAAGGTACGACTCCGGGCAGAGTTTTTAAAGGTAAGAAAATGGCGGGTCATATGGGAGATGAAAGGGTAACAATTCCGCAATTGGTTGTTGTAGAAACTGACAAAGAAAACAATTTACTGGTTATTCAAGGTTCCCTTCCCGGATCACGAAATGGTGTTTTATTAATTGAGAAAGTTGGGAAAGTTGAAGGATATGGTCAAAAAGTTGCAAGTGAGTCAGAAGAGCCAGATGAGTCAAATGTGAAGGAAACAGCGACAGTGGCTGAAGATACTGCCACTATGGAAGGTGTTGAAGGTAATCAGAAAGTTGATGAGGTTATAAAAGACGAACCAAAAGAGGATGATAACCCCTCGACTACGCTCGAGGTAAAGGAGAAAGAAGATGCCAAAGCAAGCAAGTAAAAAACAAGTTAAAAAAGTTATTGTAAAAAGAACAGCAAAACCGAGTTCAAAGGTTGCTGCTGGAGTTGCGGCCAAAAGCGGAAGTTTGGCAGCTAAAGTGTATTCGATTGACGGCAAGGCAATTGGAAGTCAATCTTTGTCAAAAGAAATTTTTGACCAGCAAAATTTAGATTTAGTTAACCAGTCTCTAAGAACATATTTGGCCAATCAAAGAAAAGGAACTGCTTCAACTAAAACAAGAGCGGAAGTTTCAGGCGGGGGAAGAAAGCCCTGGAAGCAAAAAGGAACCGGACGGGCACGCCAGGGATCAATTAGATCTCCTCAATGGAAGCACGGAGGAATTGTGCATGGTCCGAAACCAAGAAGTTACGTGCAAAAATTGAATAAAAAGATGAAAAAGCAGGCTTTATTTGGCGCTTTAACATTAAAGAAACAATCAAATGATTTTATAGTTATTTCTAATTTGGAAAAGTTGGGAGCAAAAACCAAAGACGCGGTAAAGCTGCTTGAAAAATTTGAGACCAGAGATGCTCTTCTTGTTCTTGAAAACGTGAATGAAAAATTAAAAAGAGCATTTTCTAATTTGCCAAAAAGTGAAATTGAGCTTGTTAGAAATTTGAATCCGTACAAAATTTTGGTGCATCAAAAAGTAATTTTTGAAAAAGGAGCAATTTCTCAAATTGGGAAAAATGACGGAAACTTACCCAATGCTGTCCAAAAGAAAGGTAAAACTAAATGATTTTAATAAGACCAATCGTATCTGAAAAAGCTCAAAGTTTACTGGATACAAATATATATACTTTTCAAGTTGCCCTAAAGTCCGATAAATACCAGATAAAAAAAGCTGTAGAAGATCAATTTAAGGTTGATGTTCTTAAAGTTAGTACGATAATTTTTAAACCTGAAAGAAATGCCAGGGGAAGATATTCCAGGCAAATAACTTACACAAGTTCTTGGAAGAAAGCTTATGTTCAAGTTAAAGACGGACAAAAAATAGATTTGTTTGAGAAAGGAAAGAAATAAGTCCCTTATTTCTAAATAAATAATGCCGCTTAAAATTTATCACGGTGCAACCAGTACTCAAAGATTTAAATCAGGCTTGGATTTCTCCGAAATTACCAAGATGAAACCTGAAAAGAAATTAAGAGTAATATTGCCGAAAAGATCGGGTAGGTCCGGCGGGAAAATTACTGTTCGCCACCAAGCCGGCCGTCACAAGAGATTTTTAAGATTTATCGATTTTAAAAGAGATAAACATAATGTTGCAGGATCTGTGGCTGCGATTGAATACGATCCGAACAGAACAGTCAATATTGCACTTATAAATTATACTGACGGAGAAAAAAGATATATTCTCTCTCCTGAAGGTTTAAAAATCGGAGACGAAATCGTTTCCGGGGAAAAGGCAAAACTTAAACTTGGCCATTCTTTAACATTAAGAAGAATTCCTTTAGGAACCCCGATTCATAATTTGGAACTTTTCAAAGGGCGTGGTGGACAGGTAGTTAGATCAGCCGGTTCACAAGCTTTAATTATTGCCAAAGATGGAGATTACGCAAATGTTAAATTGCCGTCCGGCGAGATTCGAAAAGTTCATCTCGAATGTGTTGCAACAATTGGACAACTGGGAAATATTGAATGGAAGAACGTCAAGCTTGGAAAAGCCGGAAGAAAAAGACATATGGGAATCAAACCAACCGTTCGGGGAGTAGCTATGTCGCCGAGAGATCACCCTCACGGTGGAGGAGAAGGCCGATCCGGAATTGGTATGCCGTCTCCAAAGTCCAGGTGGGGTAAGAAAACTTTGGGAAAAAGAACCAGAAAAAGAAAAAAATATTCAGATATGTTTATTTTGCAGCGAAGGAAATAAAAAATGGCTAGATCCAGTAAAAAAGGTCCGTACGTGGACGAAAAATTAACCAAAAAGGTAAAAGCTCAAAAAGACTCCGGTAAAAAAGAGCCGATAAAAACCTGGGCAAGAAGGTCTCAAATATCGCCGGATTTTGTCGGTCACACTTTTTCGGTTCACAATGGGAAAGCCTTTCAAAATGTATATGTCTCGGAAACTATGGTAGGTCACAGGCTTGGGGAATTTGCACCAACCAGAATTTTTAGAGGTCACGGAAAGATTACAGAAAAGTCTACTGCCAAGAAGTAGGTTATAGATTATGGATTATAGATTTAAGAAATACAAAATCAAAATTTTATCCAGCTTTGCTGGGAAAATTTTTACATCTGAAAGGGGAATATTAAGGGGAAAACCGTAGGTTGTCTCCTTAAAGTGTCATGATTGTCAAAGCTGAAGCAAACAATTTAAGAATGTCGCCAAGAAAAACCAGGCTCGTGGCAAAAGAAGCCTCGAAACTTACGCCGACAAATGCAGTTGTGTATTTGCAATACTTACCTAAAAAAGCAGCAATGCCGCTTAAAAAAGTAATTGCATCAGCTATTGCAAATGCAAGGCACAATTATGGTCTATCAGAAAGCGGTTTGCGATTTAAATCGATTGAAGTTATGCAGGGTTCGCCTTTAAAAAGGTATCGGGCCGGAGGAAGAGGAAGGGTTCGTCCTATAAACAAACCAACAAGTCACATAAGAGTACTTTTAGAAGGTGAAGAAAAATTACCGGAGCCAAAAGCAGTTCAAACTTTGGAAAACGTCGGCGGTGCAGCATCAAAAATTGCATCAACAGCGACCAAACCGGCTAAAGGAGTCGGAGGTCTTTTAAAAAGAGTTAGAAGAACAAAAGTGAAAGGAGAAAAGTAAAATGGGACAAAAAGTTAATCCAATCGGATTTAGAATGGGCCACCAATATACCTGGTCTTCTCAATGGTTTGCGAATAAAAAACAATACAAAGATCTATTTTTTGAGGATTTTGAAATCAGAAAATTCTTAAAAGGAAGGCTTAAAAATGCTGGTGTTGCAAAAATTGAAATTGCCAGATCGGTTGATAAAAGAATAATTAAACTTCACGTTTCCCGACCGGGAATTGTAATAGGAAGAGGCGGTTCCGGAATGGAAGAAATTAAAAAAGGTTTACTCAAACTTTTGAACTTAAAAGATCAGGGAAAATTAGAAGTAAGGGTTGAAGAAGTAAGAACTCCTGACTTGGACGCTCAACTTGTCGCAAGTCAAATGGCTGATCAAATTTCTAAACGTTTGCCTGTGAGGCGAATAATGAGACAAGCGATAGAGAGGGTAATGAGGGCCGGGGCAAAGGGAGTTCGGGTTACGGTTGCCGGACGGTTAGGAGGATCGGATATTGCCAGAAGAGAAACGTTAAAAACAGGTACAATTCCTCTCCACACTTTAAGAGCGGATATTGATTTTGCAAAAGTTGATTCGCAAACAAAATCAGGCATTATCGGGGTTAAGGTTTGGATTTGTAAAGAAAAAGGTAAGTAGGAGGAAAATAAAATATCAGCCAAACAATACATTATATTAATTTAATTTAAATATTAATGTAGTTTACTGATATTTGAGTTTCACGAAAATATATCAGATAAAATGCTGATATATTTTTAAAAACACAAATGAATTTTAAATTATCAAAGGAAGGTTTTTAAAAATGGCTATGTTAGCGCCCAAAAGGGCGAAATATAGAAAAACTTTTAGGGGTAAACGTGGCGGAGTTGCAACAAGAGGTACAACTTTAGCCTTCGGTTCCTGGGGACTTAAAGCCTTAGAATCTTGTTGGCTGACGTCAAGACAAATTGAAGCTGCAAGACGGGCAATGACTCATTATACGCAAAGAGGTGGCAGAATCTGGATTCGGGTTTTTCCGGATAAGCCGATTACTAAAAAACCGGCTGAAACCAGGATGGGATCGGGTAAAGGAGAAGTAAGCGAATATGTTGCAGTTGTTAAGCCGGGAATGATTTTATTTGAAATGGGAGCCGTATCTGATGATATTGCCAAAGAAGCGATGAGGCTAGCTAATCACAAATTGCCAATTAAAACGATTATAGTTTCTAAAGCGGGAAGGTAGAAAATATCATATAAAAGGAAGGTTTTAAAAAATGAAAATAAACGAAAAAAAATCATATAGAGAGAAAACAATAAAAAAACTATTGAGTGAAATTAAAGAAAAAAACAAAAAGATTGTGGATTTAAAGTTACAATCTAAAATTAACAAAATTAAAAACGTTAAAGAAGCGACAAAATTAAGGAAAGATATCGCGGTAATTAAAACCATTATTCGCGAAAAAGAAATTTTAGAAAGGATTAAAGGAGGCAATCAGGATATCAGGTAATCGGGTGATCAGGGTCTTTAAAATCCTGAAAGCCTAATAACCTAATAACCTGATAATTTAAGTCATGGCTAGACAAACTAAGGTTGGAATAGTTGTTTCAAATATCAGTAAATCTTTAATAATCTTAATTAAATTTAATATCAGCCTTCACCTTCGGTGAATCTGATATATCAGAAGAACAAAGTGACTGCTGATATTATTTAAGGAAATTTACTGATGTTTCTCAAAATTTAAGAAATTTTTCGAAATAAAATGGCAAAGCAAACTAAAATTGGCACGGTAATATCAAATAAAATGACAAATACTGTCGTGGTCAGAGTTCAGTCACAAGTGGCTCACCCGCTTTATAAAAAATTGGTTAAGAAATTTAAAAAGTTTCATGTTCACACGGAAGACAAAGTTGAAATTGGAAAAATAGTCAAAATTGAATCAACCAAACCAATCTCAAAATTAAAAAGATGGAAAGTCGTAGAAGTTATAGAAAAGAAGGGAGGCAATCAGACTGTCAGGTAAATAACCTGATAATCTAATTACCAAAGATGGTTCAACACAGGTCAATGTTAACAGTTGCAGATAACTCTGGAGCTAAAAAAATTATGGTGATTGGAATTCCGGCAAAGGGGCGTTCCCGTACGGCAACTTTGGGAGAAATTATAACCGGAGTAGTTAAAACCGCGGATCCGCGGGGAAATGTAAAATCAGCTGAAATTGTAAAAGCTGTTTTAGTCAGAGCCCGCAAAGAAATAAAAAGAGAAGACGGATCTTATATCAGATTTTCTGACAATGCGGTTGTTGTGG
>DATCJB010000020.1:0-8173 GCA_036507455.1 Patescibacteria group bacterium
TAATCGGAGCCAACAAACAAGTCCAACAAGAAATAACTGACCAGGTTCTTAATCAGCTTTCGCAAGTAAAACCAACAGCTGCCAGCTGGCAAGTCCAAATTTCAACAGATGAACCGAGAATTTTTGCCCAAAACAAAGATCAGTCTTTCGAATTTGTTCCAAGACTTTTATCCCCTGAGGCATTACAAGATAAAGCTTCTTATGAAATTTCCCAAGCAGGAATTACGACTATAATCAATAACCCAGATGTCCAAATTCCTCTTGAAAATCTTGATCCCCAAAAAATATCCAACGAGGTAGAACAATTTTACAAAGAAGCATTTGAGGGTGCAGGCCAACCACCATCCGGATTACCTCCAGCGCCTCCATCTGAACCTGGCGAAACCGGACCCACACCTCCCAAACCAACTCCACCAGAACAACAACCGATCGCAGCCGGTCAGGGTCAAAAAATTCAACCAGCCAAAGAAGGTTTTAAAGGACTCTCAACACCGCAGGAAATTGCAACCAAGTACTTAGGGATTCCGTTCATTGGCGCAGCATTTGGCCCAGCCGGACTAGTAGGCGCAGCAGGAATTGGCCAGGCGATGGCCTTAAACAAAAAGTTCAGAAAAGCCGAAGCTCAATTGGCTTTTCTTTTTAGACCCGACCTTAAGTGGAAAAAGATTCTGAAAGATAAACGCAACACTTTTTTGGCTGAAAATTTAATTTACAAACCAACCAAAGCAATCCTTGAAAAACTTCTCCCTTACGACAAAGAACTCTATGTTTACCGAAAAGGCGGAAGAGCGATTGCTGTTGAAGAAACAATTTTTAAACCATTTCACAAATTTGGCCAAGGATTAGCAGCTAATTTAGAAAGTCGTGCTTTAAAAACCAAGAGCGCAGGACTAAGTTTTGGATTTGCGAGAGCAGCCAGAACTCTTAATGAGCGCCGAAGACGGACTTCACCTTGGGGAGCCATTGGGGGGTTAATTGTCGCAGATTTGGCCGGCGGTTTTGTTGAGTCATACCTGACCCGTAAAGCGCTCTGGGCGATGAAAACTGTCCGAATCGCAAACCATGCTCTTAAAGGCGCAGCATCTCTCAATACAGGGGCAGGATTTTTACTGGGAAGTGCAATTGGGGGACCGATTGGAGGAGTAATCGGAGCTGGAGTTGGAGCTAGCTACCAAGTTGCTCTGAACATAACTAATAACAAAAACTTTCTCATTAAGGGTCGAGCCTTGGCGCCATTAAGGGCGATGCAGAAGAATCCGCTTCTAAGGCCCAATCTGGCCAAAGGAGCAGCGGTTGGTGCAATTTTGGTTTTTGGTGGCGGACCAATTTGGTTAGTGCCGCTTTTTGCCGGCAGTCAATATTTGTGGGGATCTGTCAGACCCTGGGCAGCTCCTTGGGTAGAAACTAAATCCTGGAATCTTGCGACAAAAGGAAAATACGTTAGTCTTAAACAGTTCACGTCTTCAAATCCAATTAAGGGCCGCGCTTTTGCATCAATAAAACATGGTGGTTACGGACTAGCCGCAGGAGCCGTTTTTGCTTTTGCATCCGGCCAATGGTATTTAATTCCCCTGCTGGCCTTGGGTTCTTTTGGAACCAGCTGGGGAATTAGAACTGGAGGATATTACTTAGGAAGGTTTTTCTCTTCAGCGGGCAGCAAAGTTGGTACAAAACTCGGCGTAGACGTAGCCTCTGCTACCGCCAAATTTGCAGGACCTAAGTTACTAATAGCAAAAGGCTTGTCCTTTTTTACGGGAATCGGGGCAGTTTTTGGCATTTTTGATCTGGCCAGAGTTGTTGCAAGGTGGGGAGTAGAACAAACTTCGGTAGATTATGAAACATTTAAGAAAAAGGCTTGGTTTGGAGAATATTCACGCTGGCAATGGCACGCATACAGATTTTTCTTCAAAGCAGTGCTTGCGGTTTTAAACGTCATTCTTTGGCCTTGGGATAAATTTTGGAACTTCATCTTTTCTACTCCGATTTTTGGGTCCATTTTATCAACTTTTGGTTCTTGGTTAATAAGCGGTTCATCATTTGTACTTAGAGGTATTGGTGGATTTTTTAACACTGTTGGTCTTGGAAAAATTGGCGGGCTTTTTGAGGGAGCGGCCAATCTTATATCTGGAGGAGCCAAAGCAATTGGCGGAGCGATTTTAGGATTTATCAGTGGGGTACTCACCCTGCTTTTGGGTGGTAATGTTGCCGAAGCGGCTTTTTCGGCGGCGATTGGCATGGTAATGACCGGTGCAGTCTTAAATCAGGCCGTAATTGGAGATGCCTTCTTTTTGGACCGCGACGTTGTCGAAGAGTCGTTTGAAACCCAAAACCAATTTTTTAGTGTTGATAAAGCAATGGGAATTGCCTCTTTGGGAATCGATGCTTCAAAAACGATTACCATTAAAAACGAAGATCTTCCAAGAGATGTGACGATTGTCGTTCAAATCATAACCCGTGACAAACCCTTAACAAACATTAGCTGCCGCGATACTGCCACGCTTTTTGCAGAAGACGGTTCTACTTTTACGGTTTTTGAAACCAACGGCAACGCCTGTCCTTCCGAACTTGGCGCCAATCAAACTTTTACTTTTAACTATCCGCGTCCCCAGGACGGAAGTTTTACTTTACGAGACGAAAACCGTTTTGAGGATTCCACGGTCATTAACCGTTTTGAAATGACCGCCGCAACCGATGAAGGCCCAACACCTCCCGGCTCCTCAACGGCATCAATCACCATCGGCAACCCGCCGGCTTCCTGTCCGTCAGGGTGGCCGACCCAACCGGGAAATGTTTCCCAGGGGCCGTTTGGTGCAACCTCTCACAGCCGACTTGCCCAGTCTGGAGAACTAGCGCTTGATATAGGCGCTGGCATCGGTACGCCCATCATTTCAACTTTTGACGGAACCGTCGTTTTTGCTCAAACTTCAAATGCCAAAACCGGCTACGGAACGCAGGTCAGAATCCAGGGCAATTGCAACGACCAGGGATTTATGGCAATCTTCGGCCATATGCAGGCGATTCATGCCAGCGTTAAGGAAGGTCAGCCGGTTTCCCGCGGACAATTGATCGGCTGGGTTGATCATACGGGCTATGTTGAACCGGAAGGGCCGGGAGGTTCACATTTGCACTATTCTTTTATCGGTCTTTCACCTATGAACCCTCCTTACATCCCAAAAGAAGTTTTGCAAAACTGCGATAATGGTCGCGGGCCAGTTTGTAATACAACAGTACCATGAACTTAACGCAAGTCGCTCAAAGATTTAAAAAGTATCTGCCCTTAATTACGATTTTCGGCGTTGCATTTTTTCTGATCATTTTTACAATTATTGCAAGATCTAGGCCCAAAGAAGAAACTTTGCCCGTCGTACCAATCCCCGGTTATTCCGCCTCGACTCAGCCGGCAAGTTATGATCTTAGCCGGCTAAAACCGGTTGAAGTACCCGACGAACTGGCGATTTACAAACTAACTCCCCAGCCCTTGACGCGCGATTTTGCTTTTTCGCTCGCCTCAAAACTCAATTTTGAACCACAACCGACTCAAATCATCGAAGAAACCACAACCGGCACGCTTTACTTGTGGGCGGATAGTAACCGCTCTTTAAATGTTACCGAACAGTCTGCAATTTATGATATCGCCCTTCCCGCCGAAGGTGAATCGAAAACCGTCAACGTGGCCGAGGCGGAAAGAGTCGCCAGGGAATTTTTAAGCTCGATTAACGTTGACCCCTCCTCTTTGAGCGTCAACGGATCTTACACAAAGTATTTTAGAATTGACGAGGCAACAATTTTTCCTGAAAACAATATTCAAAACGCCGATATTGTCCAACTGGCTTTTCAAGCTTCAGTTGAAGGAAATCCGCTAGTGGGCAGTAATCTGGATCTTGGACAGGCAACGGTTCAGGTTGATGAAAATAATAACGTCGTCTTTTTTCAATTTCAAAAACTTCAGCAGTTTGTACCTCAATCAAAAGAGAAGATAAAAAGTTTCAACGACGCCTTGATGGAATTAAATTCCCGAAGGGCCACGATAATTGAGGCTGTTGCCAAAACGGAAAACGGCACCGAAGATATCAGAGTCCAGCCGGGTTTTAAAATTGAAAGTGCATCCATAACCAACGCCTTCCTTGCTTATTATTACCCGACACCTGCGCCTGAATTTATCCAGCCGATTTATGTTTTTGAGGGAGAATTTCAATCCGAAAGCAAAGAAAACGGCCGGTTAATATTATATTTACCGGCACTTGAAGGACAAGTTATCTCCAGGTAAATCCTTGAACAGAAATTCGAATGTCGAATGTCGAATGTCGAATTTCGAATTTCGAAACTTGAAACAAACAACTAAATACTAAATTCAAATGACAAAAACTGTTATGAATTTAAATATTTTGAAAATTTGAATTTGTTTCATATTTCGTGCTTCGGATTTCGGATTTTACTGGCTACTGATCTACCTTAAAAACTAGCCGTTCAACCGCTCTTTTTCCCGCCAAAATATTTAGTTCTTTCAATAATTGGGGGGCTCTTAATCTAAGCTCTGCCGCCTGAATGTGTGAGGTAGTACTGATTGTTAAGCTTTTGGCTTTTAAGACTTTAGGTCGGCAATCATAAGCGTTGGGGATAACCCTGGCAATAACTTTGGGCCAAAGAGTAAAAAGCATCGCCGCACTTAATGCTTCGGCTACGTTTTTGCGTTTCAAATTAGATTTTAAAACCTGATCTACTTTTTGAAAACCGCTCATAAGATGTAAAGAGTTAATTGTTTATGGTTTATGGTTAAAACAATTAAACCAAAAGACATAAAATTACTCAAAACTATTGAACCATACACGATAAACTATATACTTTTTATTGTACCCTAACAGGCATTATGAGGTGGAAAAAATTCTCCGCCGGTTCTTCGTCTAAAGTAATTCTGGCCGGATTTAAACTTTCAATTAATTCAAAGTTGACCGTTTGAGATTCGATATTGGAGAGAATTTCAATTAAGTACCGGTAGTTAAAAGCAATTTCCCCTCCGGGGCCATCGAGTTTTGTCGGGATTTCTCCGATATGCTCACCAATCTCTTTGGTGTTTGCCAGGATGATCAGCCTATCCTTTTCAAATTTTAACTTAATCACATTGCCCGAATCTTTGGCAAAAATTGCCGATAATTTAATACTTTCCAGAAATGAATCTTTTTCAGTTTGGGCTTTTGAGGTAAAACTTTCAGGAATTATTTTTTGCCAGTTCGGATATTCGCCTTCTATTAATCTTGAAACAACTTCAATTTTGCCAAATTTAAATATAATTTGATTAGATTCGTTTGCCAAAAAAACCTCAACCGAGTCTTGCGGATTATCTTTGGCAATTCTGCCGACCTCCGACAAAACCCTTGAAGGAATTACTGTTTTAAATTGAGGAGTAGGGATGTCTAATTTGCTAAAACTTAGTCTGTATCCGTCTGTTGCAACAAAAAAGACTTTTTTCCCGTCGGATTCAATTAAAACTCCTGTTAAAATCGGTCTGCTCTCGTCAATTGCTGATGCAAAAGTTGTTTTAAAAATAACGCCTGCCAACTTTTCGGCACCGATCTTGAATGTTTCTTTTCCTGCTGATTTTGGTATTGAAGGAAATTCAGCCGGATCAATTGTGGTCAGACTGGTTGATGATTTATTACTTTTTATTTTAAAGGTTTGATTATCCAAAGCACAATTAATTTCTTCTCCTCCTAAAGACGAGATTAGTTCGAAGAGGATTTTAGCCGGAACTGTCGTTTTGCCGGAACTTATTACTTTTGCGTTTATGTTTAAACTTATGCCTATTTCCAGATTTGTTGCTGATAGTCTTATGGTGGAATCTTTGGCTTCAATTAATAAATTAGCCAAGACGGGCAAGTTTGGCCTTTGTGATGAATTTCGGCTTATGATTGATAAAGATTTAGCAAAGTCCTGTTTGATAATTGTAAATTCCATTTTCTATTTCTTGTTTTGTTTGAATTATTTTTTGTTCGACTTGTGAAAAGTTTTAATTCTCGCTTCGCTCCAATTATATGCATATTGCTTTGCAATATGATGTAATTTTCACTTTGTTCAAATTATAGTTTACTTGTCAATTTATTTTGTGCTTTGTCACAATTTATGACAAAGAATATATATCTCTTTTAAGATTAGTCTTATTAGTAAGTGTTGTGGAAAAGTTGATAATAACCTGGTTTGGCTTTGTGTTTTTGTTGATAGTGAAAATCGGTTGTCCGATTAACCAAATTTTAGCTTTAGACTTATAATTTGATTTACAGCTTTGGATTTTTTTCGTGTTTAAAACCCCTTGTAATTTGTGGAAAACGTTGTGGAAAATTGTAAATTGCCTAAATTGCATTTTCAAAAACCCTTGATTCGATTAATTTAATTTCCTGCATTTTTTGAGAATCTGATTTTATCTGCTCCTCTACTCGTGATACTCCATACATGATTGTGGTGTGATCCTTACCGCTTAGAAAATCTCCAATTAAAATTAAGGCTAAGTTGAGCTTGTTTCTTAAAAAGTACATGACGACCTGCCGGGGCCAGACGACGTTTTTCTTGCGGGAATTTCCCAGTATATCCCCCTTTGTTAATTTGTAGAATTTACAAACCTCGTTTAATACCTGTTTAGGGGTTGCGTTTACTTTTTCGTTTCTGGCCAAATTGTTTTTAACAAAATCTAAATTTAAATTTTCTCCAAGAAGATTAGCTTTGGAGTGAAGCGCAATTAAAGACCCTTCGAGCTCGCGAACATTAGAAGTTATTTTGGTTGCGATGGCATCCAAAACTTTATCATCCACCGCAATTTTTAATTGTTTTGCTTTTGATCTAAGAATTCCCAGCCTCATTTCAAAATTTGGTTGCCCGACGTCAACGGTTAACCCGCCCAAAAATCTGGAAACCAATCTGTCTTCGAGTTTGCCGATTTCAGAAGGATGGCGGTCCGAAGTTAAAACGATTTGTTTGTTGTTAATATGCAGTTCGTTAAATGTGTGGAAAAACTCTTCCTGTGTCGCTTCCCTGCCTGAAAGAAACTGAACGTCATCAAGTAAAAGTACGTCAACCTTGCGATATTTTTCCCTGAAGCTTTTCGGACTGTGGGACTGGACAGACTCGATAAACTCATTAGTAAATTTTTCGCAGGTGACATAAACGACTTTAGATTGGGGATTTTTATCCCAAACTTCACTGCCGATGGCGTGAATTAAATGGGTTTTTCCGACACCGACATTGCCGTAAATAAATAAGGGGTTATAGTTTTGGCCGGGGTTTTCGCTTACCGCCTTTGCGGCTGCGTACGCCAGGCGATTTGATTCTCCAACGACTAAATTTTCAAAAGTAAGTTTTGAAGAGGTCGTCTTACTTGCAGGAGGTGAAAAAGATGGCAATTCAAATAAAGGACCGGCTGAATTGTTGAAAGATTGATGATTATTTCTGGACTGTTTTGCAGGTTGTAAGTCAAGACTTCCAACCGCTAGATTAACGCTCACTTTTTGGCCGGCAATTTTAGACAGGGTATCTGCTATTTTTTCTTTATATCTCCTGTCAATTTGCTCTTTGCAGAAATTATTTAAGCAATAAACAACAGCCTCTGCTTTTTCTTCCTTTGTATTTATTTGTAAATAACTATTTTTAAACCAGGTCTTCAAAACAGCGGCGGAAAGGTCGTTTGAAAGTCCGGAAAGAGTCTTCGTCCACAAACTGCTGGCATTTTTAGGATCAATCGTATTTTGACCGGCCGGAGTTTTTTGATTGTAATCGTTATTGGTAGCTGTATCCATTAATAACAAAAAAGCCCTAAGTTTTGGAAGAAAAAGCAAAAAGAAAAAATTACCCAAACGGACTTGATTTAAAAGAGATAATCACACTTTTTCCACATTTTGTCAACCCCGTAAAAAGTATGTGGATAAGTCAATTTTCACTTGTTTTAATAGTTAAAGTTTTCAAGAATGTTTAGTTATTTTATGTATAAACCTTTAACGGGGTTAACCGACAAAAGATTGTGGAAAACGCCTTTTGTAAGGGTTTAAAAAACAACACGAACCAAACGTGGCCTTTTTGCTTTTTGACTTGGCTTTTGTTATTTGTGTATACTGCTTTTTGCAAATTGCATATTTATGCCAAAAAGAACATACCAACCAAATAATAGAAGAAGGGCGAAAACACACGGTTT
>DATCJB010000021.1:0-6340 GCA_036507455.1 Patescibacteria group bacterium
TCTACATAGCTTCCGTTGTCGCATTTATTAACCTGATTTTTATTTTACGTTTCTTACCTGAATCTTTAACTCAAAAAGCCGAAAAATTGATAATCAGGGAAGGCTTTGTAAATATTAAAGCAATAATCTACGGCCTTAAAGGTGAATCCGGAGCTTTCTTTTTTATTCTCTTTGGCTGGGCTTTTGCAATTTCCAACTTACAGGTTGCTTTTCCGCTTTTTAGCGAAAAGGCTTTTAATTTTACAAGCGTTGAAAACGGATATATGTTTGCTTATCTGGGAGCAGTGAATGCAACAACACAATGGTTTTTTGTAAATAAAATGACAAGACTTTTCGGAGAGTTAAAGACCGTTGCAATGGGTGTATTATTTATGGCAACCGGGCAATTTTTGATACCATTCTCTCCTGTTTTGGGAATTTTATTGCTCGTCTACTCAATTTCTTCCGTCGGATCTTCGCTCTTTCGGCCCACCACAAGCGCAATAATTTCCAAAAGAACCAAAGAGGGTCAAGGAACTACAATGGGGTTAGCCTTCTCTTTTGAATCTCTCGGAAGAATTGCCGGACCGCTTTCCGCCGGTGTTTTAATCGCAATTTTTGGAACGAAAATACAATTTATTTTAACTTCGCTGGTCTTGTACTTAGGATTTATTTACCTGCTGATCAGTTTCAGAGAACCGATTACCCAATTTAAAGCTGATTCAAGTCAGAATTAACCTGATCTAAATCCTCATCTAACCTTTCAATGTTAGTGGAATTCAAGTCGGATTCAATCGCCGAAATTTCGTCGGAAGTGGACTGTTTTTTCAGTTCCTCAATCTTTGAATCGCTCTTCGATGTTAAATCTCCCAAATCAATATTTGATGTGCCTTTTGCTAAATATCCCCAGGCTACAAGCCCGACAACAACAAGCAGAATTGCTATGATGATAATAATTGTCGCATTGCCTTTATTTTTCATCTAATCCTCCTTGGGCACTTTCCGTCGCATTTCTTAATTGGCCGGATGCTTTTAACTCACGAATCGCCTCAACTAAACCTTTGTGATAAGCAAATAAAGCAACTTTAGCACTTTTGAGGGCTGTTCTTGACTTTGAAACCGCTTCTTTAACGCTTGAATTTGATGTATCTATCGCTTCAATTTGCGCTGACGCACTAGCAATGGCATTTTCTGCTTCCAGACCCAAAGTTTCTGCTTCGGTCAATTCCTGTTCCGCTTTGCCCGTATCGACGCCTTTTTCATTTAGTTTATCAATTCTTGAAGCTATCCTTTGGGCAATTTTATCCAATCTTTCTAAAGCGGCATTAAATCTGTCTAAAATATTGCCGAACACTTCTTTTATTCTGGTAACCACGCGTTCCCTATTTTCAGCCTGACGCGTGGCTACTCTTTGGGATATCTCGTTTCGCTTTTGAAGAATTCTTTGTTTTATCTCTTCAAGTTTTTGCTGATTTATCTCACGGCTTTCTTCTCTCTGTTCACGCAGTTCTTCAAGTCGGTCCCCAACCCTTCCAGCCTGTAAATTTGACAGATCGTTGGCAAAAACGCCGGTAGTTAACGTTAAAAGAAGTATCGCGCAGGTTGCAAAAATTACAATTCGTTGGAACATGTTCCAACAATTATGTTAACAACTCCAAAACTCACAGTCAAATTCCCTACCGTTTCCACATTTATATAAAAAACCAACTTGTATTAAACCTCGAACAAATTGTAAAATACATTTTGGATGTCCATCATAATCTCCGGTCATCACTTTACCGAAACTCCGGCTTTGAAAGCTCACACAAATGAAAAATTGTCCAAACTTTTTCGGCATTACGGCCACATAATCAAAATTGAATGTGAGATGAACTCCGAAGTCTCCCACAGGGGAAAAGAAAATGACTTCTATGTTTTATTAAACATTCAAATTCCTGGTAAAACCATAAGAATTGAAGATAACCAAAGAGATATGTATACCGCCGTTGATCGGGCGATCGAACGTGCTGATGCAACTTTGAGAAAAGCTAAAGAGAAAGAAATTGCAAAAAGAAGAAAAGTTTAAGCTGTGCCAACTTTTTCTTTGTCTTCAGTTTTGACATCAGTTTGATTACTTGGTTGTTCGGCAACCGGTTGAGCCGGCTGACCGCCAAACATTCCTAGATTTTCCGTTGCTTTCATTGCTTCGTTAACCTTGCCCACATCGGTCGCATCCCCAACCGCATCTTTTGCCACCCCTTTGGCCCCGCCAAACAATCTTTTAAACTTACCAAACAAACCTCCTTCTTGACCGCCTTCTTCTGCCATTTTTACCTCCTCCCTTTTTTAAAGTATCACTTTAAAATTCAATCTTTGTCAAGTCAAGTCCACCGATTTAACCTTCATTATGCTCGACTTTGCTTTTTTGATTTTATATGGATCAAGCCTGACAACCAGGGTATTTACAAGACCAACTTTTTTCAACTCCTCAACAACATACTTCCGGGTAGCCCACTGATCATATCCAAGACAAATCACATCGGGAGCCAAATACTTTATGTGATCAAAATAATTGCTCTCACTTCCGATTACCGTCTGGTCAACCAATTTGCAATTTTTTATTAACTCCAATCTTTCATCCTGATTAAAAAGAGGATTTTGGCCTTTAATTTTTTTTACATTTTTATCAGTACCAATTGAAACGATTAAAAAATCTCCGTACTTTCTTGCCTGTTTAAAGAAATTAAGATGACCCGGATGAATGCCGTCGAATGCACCAAAAACCAGAATTTTACGCATACAAGATTAAAGGTTATCACCCTTCCATACTTCAGGGCAAGCGGGTAAGAAGAGTAGCACAAGTATCACGAGCATTTTTAGGACGGTAAGATATAGAGAAATACTTGCATTTGAAATTGTCAAAACATGATGGAGTCAGCTTAAAATAAAACATTATAATTTCCTAATAAATTACGGCGCTGACGGAATCTTGAGCGAGACTTGAGAATTTACTTCGAATCAATATTACAAGTCGAGCGTTTTTGACAATGAAAATACAAGTGTAATTGTAAGGCCAAGCAAGCTAAGATGTTGCAACCATAATTAAATCCGCTACAATTAATGTAATGCCCGAGCCATTATCATTGCTTTTAACCGGAATTGGTCTTTTTGCCACAATATTTTCCATTTCTTTAATACCGGTTGTACTTTCCAGCGACTTTAAGAGTTTATCAAGCAGGCTTTTTTCAACTTATTTGTTTTTAACCGCACTAACTACCGGTTTTTTAAGCCTGTCTTTCTATACGACCAGTATTGAGACAGCAAAAATCGCTTATGTTGCATCAATTGCTCCTTTTTGTTTTTCATTCATAAGCTTTTACGCTTTCACTAAATCATTTATTAAAAGAAAACCGTTTACCCTGGAAAGTGCGGTGGTCATCTCTCTCACACTTTTAACTATAATATTTGTAACCGTTTTTTATTTTCACTTTCTAACAACGAACCAAATTCTTTCTTCGATTGGTTATGTAACCGCATCAACGTATACGGGACTTTATATATTTAGAATGGGGCAAGCGGCTTATCTTGTCGGGCTTCTTCCCATTTCTTTTATCGCGATGTCGATTTATTCTCTCTGGTATCAAATCAAAAACAGTCAGTCATCAATCGAATCCGAAAAATATAGGTATTTACTTGCCGGCCAGATAATTGTTTTAATTTCGATCCTAAATAATTTCCTGCCATTTAAACAAATTTCTGATATCCCACTTCTTGTTCCATCGCTTCTGATTAGCACTATTTTAATTTCTTACGGGATAACCCAATATAAGCTTTTTGAAGTTAAAAACCTGATAGCCAAAGCAATTGTTTACCTGATTTTAACTTTATTTATTTCCTCGCTTTACCTGGCAGTCGGACTGTTGCTTCAAGGAAGATTTGTAACTGAAGGATTGTCCTTGGCAACCGTAATCGGAGGAGCTTCAATAACTGTTTTGGTTTTCCAACCGCTGGTTACAACGCTTCAAAAATTTACGACAGTTTTTCTTCTAAGATCCTCCTACGACACTGTTGATTTTTTAAAGCGATTTTCTGAAACGATTTCAAGTATTCTTGATGTTGAAAAACTGGAAAAAGAAGTTGATTTAATACTCTCTAAAACTTTCGATTCAACAAAATCCAGATTTGTCACCGATAAAAACGTTAAACTCGAATCCCAGGATTTATTAGAAATAGGAAAAGCTCAAGGAGCAAATTTGGAATATATGCAAAAACACAACTTCGCAATTCTGATCCCTTTAAAAATTAGGGACCAATCAAAAGGAATTTTAGCAATCGGACCGAAAAAAAACAAAAAACCGTATTCTCTAACAGATATCCACACCCTGGAAGCTGCCGCATCTCAACTTGCAATTGCCTTTGATAACGCAAGTTTATATAGCGAAATCGAGGAAACTGACAGATTAAAGGATGAATTTATCACAATCGCTTCACACCACCTGCGCACACCCATTACCGCGATCTCGGGTTACTTGGATTATCTTCTTGGTAAGCGCGGAAAGATAACAAGCGAAGAACAAAAATCATTTCTTGATCACATAAAAACAAACAACGAACGACTGGCAAGCCTCGTTAATGAATTAATGACGATTTCTTCACTCGAAAAAGGAACCGTTCGAATTATTCCTTACCTTACTTCTTTGGAAGATATAATCAGTGAAAGCGTTAACGAATTTGCCTCTTTTGCAGGTGAAAGAAGGGTTGAAATAAAATTTTCAAAACTTCCTAATCTGCCTGATTTAAATATTGATCCTCTTAAATTAAAAGAGGCAATCCAAAACATTATTGGTAATGCAATAAAATTCAACAAACCGGGCGGTACGGTTACGATAGAAATTAGCCAAAATCAAAATGAAATTGAGGCAAGAATTATTGATACGGGTATTGGAATTGAACAATCGGAAATCGGCAATTTATTTCAAAAATTTACCAAAGTTAAAGGCGGAAGATCCGAAGGAGTTGGTTTGGGTCTTTATGTTACAAAATTAATTATTGAAGCACACGGCGGAAAAATTTGGCTCAAATCCCAACTTGGAAAAGGAACAACGGCTTACTTTACTCTCCCGATTCCCGAAAACAAAGAGGTTGGCAAAATTGAGAACGAATAAATAACCTTACTTAAAAACTTCGTTTACAATTTTTTCAATTTCATCACCATTTGTCACCTTTTTTTGTCCCAAAACACAAAAAACTTTAAAATCTGTTTTAAAAACTTCCAAAAGTGAAGACGTTAAGATTTTATTTACCTTAGGGTCTTCAAGCCGGGATTTGTGAAATTTATAAAAAGCCTCAAGCACTAACTTATCTTTATTTACTTCAACCGGAACACAACTCCTAAGTAACGCCTCAACAGTAACGTTGTGGGATCTGACAGTTTTGAGAAACATCGGCCACGTTGATTTAATATCAGCCAAATTCAAATTCCCGTTTGCTGATTTGGATAACTTGGATTTTTTAACTTCTTGTATTTGTGTTTTGACCTCGGGAGAATTTACCGGTTTTTTCTCTTCTTCTTCGTCAATTTCAACCCTTTCATCTTTTGTTGGGGTTTTATCAATTTCAGATGTTTCCTGCCTTGATTCAAAAGCAAATTTAACGATCGCGATTTCAAACGGTAATTGTATAATCGCAGTATTCCTGCTCTCAACCACTGCGTTTGATAAAACTGAAACTAATATTTCTAAATCTTCCTCGGAGAATTTATCACAAACTTTTTTGAAATTTTCCTCTTTTGCAAAATCATCAAATTCAACTCCAATTTTATAAAGCAGCATAAGTCTTGCCAGACTAATCGCTTCTTTGATGAATTTTGGGACTTCAAAATTTTTCTCGGAAATTTCATTTATCATTAAGATTGATTCTCTGGCATTTTTACCGGATAGATAATTCAAAAATTTTAAAACCTGATCCTTCGAAAATACCTGAGCCATCTTTTCTATTTGTTCTATAGTGCTCTTTCCTTTATTTGCAGCGATTTGATCTAAAATTGTTAAAGGATCCCGGAAACTTCCTCCGGCACTCTGGGCAATTTTGACTAAAATTTCCTCCTTAACTTTTAAATTTTCTTTTGTAATAACATTTTTAATTGATTCTAAAATGTGGTGGGGTTTTGCCTTGTTAAATTCAAGCCGTTGGCAACGGGAAACGATAGTTGAAGGTAATTTTTCAAAATCTGTAGTGCACAAAATAAAAACCGCGTGAGCCGGAGGCTCTTCTAAGGTTTTAAGAAGTGCATTAAAAGCCTCGCTTGTTAACATGTGGGCTTCGTCAACTATGTAAACCTTAAATCGTAAAGAGACCGGAGAAAGCTTTATTTTTTCTCTTA
>DATCJB010000022.1:0-15283 GCA_036507455.1 Patescibacteria group bacterium
GGCTCCATCATAAATTCCTGAAGTTCTAATCCAAATTCTTCCACAAGGTTTTAAGGCTTTAATTGCTTTATTAATCAATTCAAATGCGGCTTCTTCGCTTGGACTATGAACTAAAGTTTGTGCAAGGAAAACTGTGTCATAAATGTTTTTACCAAGATCAGCAGCAGCGAAATCCTCTTCTTTTATTTCAATTGGTAAGTTAAAAATTTGCTTCAGACTTTTTACGACTTTTATTGCAGGTTGACTGGTTTCATATCCCGTAACGTTCATGCCATTTATGGCAAAGAAGAAAGCTGATTTTCCAAACCCCAAACCCAAGTCTAGAGCTTTTCCACCTTTGATTAACAGCTTATCAGAAAATTTCCAAAACTCCGGATCACCGGCAGGAAACCACCAACCTTGTTCGCGCTGGTTATTTATTCTTTGTGATAAAAGTTGCGCAGGAGTATATTTATCATCCCCATACTCAATTTTTTGTTTGGATCTGACAAACACAGGTTCTAATTGTTCTTTCATAAAAATCGATTATAATACATTTTATTACTAAAATCAATCCTATAGTTTATAGAGGTGGCATTACTTTGTTGTTCAAATTAGACTTACCGTGTTAAAATGATCAAGACTTATGGATGAAATAGTCGGTCAGCCTCAAGCTCCAAAAAGTAAATCATATTTAATTTTGATTGTCATTATTTTGGCAATCGTTGCCATTGTGGGCGGAGCTGCGGCGGGTATACTTCTCAAAGGTCCATCCGTTTCAAACACAAGTAATGTTGCAGACCAAGCCAAAACAAACTCTTCCGGTCCGCCGCTTCCTCAACAGGATGAAAAAACTTTTAGGGATAAGGCCGAAGGAACAATCGAAAAAAACGAAGTTGATGACCCTTATGCACAAGGAACCCACAAGCTAATTCGCGAAGGCGGAGAATCTCAATCGGCTCATTTAGTTTCATCTGTCGTTGATTTGGACCAATATGTTGGTAAAAAGGTAGAAGTTTTTGGTGAGACCAATCAGTCTGAAGAAGTTGGTTGGTTAATGGACGTTGGCCGGGTTAACGAACTTCAATAATTACCGTAGAGTTTACCTTTTTGACAAACAAATTACCTTATAAAATTGTTAAAATATGTTTAAGCAGTCAGTATTGCCCAAATGATTAAATTTGATAATGTTACGAAGAAATTTCCTGACGGTACTCTTGCTGCATATAAGGTAGATCTTGAAATTGACAAGGACGAGTTTGTTTTTTTAGTCGGACCATCCGGCGCCGGGAAAACGACCATTTTAAGACTTCTAACAAGAGAATTGGTTCCCACAGAAGGCACAATTATTATCGATAATCAGAATATTATTAAAATACCGGAATCAAAAATCCACCTTTTAAGAAGAAGAATCGGAACCATTTTCCAGGATTATAAGTTGCTTACTGACCGGACTGTTTGGGAGAATGTTGCCATATCTTTGGAAGTTCTTGGTCAAGCCGAAGGTCAGATAAAACATCAGGTAAAAGAAGTACTTGGTTTGGTTGGTCTGACGGGTAAGGAAAATCTTTTCCCCCAGCAACTTTCGGGCGGTGAACTTCAAAGAACAACGATCGCCAGGGCAGTAGTTGGAGATCCGGAAATAATTTTAGCGGATGAGCCAACAGCTGATCTGGATCCTGCAAATGCGTGGGAAATTATTCATCTTTTGGCCAAGATCAATAAAAACGGAACGGTGGTAATTATGGCAACTCACAATATGGATGTCGTTAACAGTCTAAAGAAGAGAGTGATCCACATCGATGACGGTAAAATAACAAAGGACGAAAAGAAAGGAAAATATGCGTCTGGTTGATACCACGTTTAAAAGTTTAAGAAGAAGTCCATATCAAGCCTTGTCGGCGATTATTGTTACGACCTTAACTTTTTTTCTGGCAACGCTTTTTTTAATGATGGCGATTAGTTCTCAAATCGTTTTAAGCTACTTTCAATCCCGTCCGCAAATTTCAGCGTTTTTGCAGGAAGGCGTAACCGAAGAAGAAATTGGGCAAATTAAAGCTGATTTGGAAGCAACGGGTGAGGTTTCAGAAATCAAATATGTTTCAAAAGAAGAAGCTTTGGCAATTTACAGGGATCAAAATAAAGATGATCCCCTGCTTTTGGAACTTGTGACTGCTGATATTTTACCTGCCTCGCTTGAAGTTTCGGCAAACGATCCTGCTATGTTGTCGTCATTGTCCGATAAGTTAAGGGAAAACGAGCACGTTGATGAAGTAGTTTTTCAAAAAGATGTCGTTGATTCTTTAACCAGATGGATAAATTTGATCAGAATTGCAGGAGTAATCATAATCGGGTTTTTAACGCTTGTATCGCTGGCTGTAATTTTAATGATTATCGGAATGAGAATTGCGGTTCGGAGGGAGGAAATTGCCATATTAAAATTAGTTGGTGCATCTATGGGTTATATTAGAAAACCATTTCTGTTTGAAGGTATTATTTATGGAGTGACCGGTGCATTTACAGGACTCTTGATGGTGCTTGTGATGATGCTATACGCCTATCCGTTTTTAAAAACCTTTTTTTCAGGTTTGCCTTTCTTTCCATTATCGTGGCCAATTTTAGCGATTGTTTCGTTCTCGGTATTAATATTCGGACTGATTTTGGGAGCGGCAGCAAGTTTAGTTGCTCTGGCCAGGTATCTTCGTTAAGATTAAAGAACTAATACTTTTAAATTTGTAGATTTTTTGTGCCCAAAAATATGTTTAGGGTAATTTTGTCGGCTTTACTTATAATCTCAGTTCTTGCCTGGCCAATTGGAGTATTGGCAGAAACGCACACGCCTACTCCTACCTCGACGCCAACTAATACGCCAACGCCTACCGATGAACCGACTCCGGCTCCGACGACTGATACGTCCGCCCTGGCTAAAAAACTTTTTGAAATTCAACAGGAAGAAGCTAAGGTTCAACAGGAATTAAGCCGCTTAAGCGGTCAAAAAAGAAGCCTGTCCTCTCAAATCGGGCTGATAAACAACAATATTCAATTAACGACTCTTAAGATTCAAAGAACTCAAGCGGAACTTAATCAGCTTGAAAACGAAATCGGCGATTTAACAACAAGGCTTTCCGATCTGAAGGTTCAAATCGATGATCTTGAAGTCATATTGCAAAACAGAATTCAGGCAACTTATAAAAACGGGGGAATTAGTGCAGTTGAAATGGTTCTTTCCTCGGGAGGATTTTATGATTTCATTTCCCGTTTTAAATATCTGCAGATAATTCAAACTCACGATAAGAAAGTGCTTTATCAAATGCAGGTTGCCAAATCAAATTTTACCAACCAAAAAGATATTTTAGAGGAAAAAAGAGCCCAGGTTGCGGCTTTAAAAGCTCAACTTGATAGTCAGAATTCCCAACTTGCAAAACAAAAAGGAGATAAAGAACAACTTTTGGCCGTAACCCAAAACGATGAAAAGAAATATCAGGGCATATTAGCCCAGCTTCAGGCGGATGCTGATTCAATTTCAAGAGCTTTGGGAAATATTGCTGCAAAAATCGGTCCGGTTGAGCGGGGAGAAGTTATTGCCTCGGTCGGAAATACAGGCTGTTCCAGCGGCCCCCACCTTCACTTTGAGGTTTTTACCAATGCCCAGGTTGTTGACGGCCGCGTCGAGGGCGACCGGGTTAATCCTAAGCCTTACCTTGATTCAGGACAATTCCACAAACCTCTGGCTGCTTATGACGGTAGAGGTTGGTCGGAAGGGGGAATAATAACGACCTATTACGGGGAAGTGTACTTTTTAGGTACTCACACGGGATTGGATTTGGCACAACCCGCAGGAACGGCGATTTTTGCCGCTGATTCCGGTACAGCTTATTTGGCTTCCGATACCAGAGCCTGCTATTTAACCGGAACAATCGGTAAAGGAATTATTGTTGATCACAACAACGGACTTGTCACGCTCTACTGGCATATACCGTGAGCCAAAGTAGCTGCCCGAAAAAGCAGTGAAAATAATATTTTTAGTTCTGGTATTACTTTTTATTAATATATCAAATGCATTTGCTTCTTCTTCCGTGGTGATAAATGAATTTCAAGTTGAACCTGACGGATCCGAACAATGGGTTGAACTATACAATCTAAGCGGATCGGAAATTGACTTGTCCAACTGGATTATCGATGACGGAGCAAGTCCGTCCACCAAGTTTACAATTCCGGATGGAGAAAAAATCGGGGCATCATCTTTTAAGGTCTATAAAAGCGGCCAATTTTCATTTAACGTTGCCTCTCCGGATACGGTTAAGTTAATTGACAACAGCAATAATTTAATTGATAGCAAAGATTATTCCAAATCTCCGGGAGAAAATGTTTCTTATTCCAGAAATCCTGATGGAGGCGGAATTTGGCAAACCGCCACGCCAACTCCGGGCGGGACCAACGGTGAACTGCAAGTTAATTCCGAAACAACAGATGCCGGCGACGTAAAAATTACCGAGATTATGCCCAACCCTGATGGTGAAGAAGAATGGGTTGAGCTGTATAACCCCAATTCCGGCTCGGTAGATTTGACGGGTTATAAATTGGACGATAAGGAAGGCGGGTCAAGCCCTGTTTCTTTGAACGGATTTACGATTAACCCGACAAGTTACTTTGTTTTTTCGTTTACGTCTTCCATATTAAATAATGAAGGAGACTCGGTTCGGTTTTTGGACTCGCAGCAAAATATACTCGATCAGGTTGATTACCAAGATACCCAAAAAGGAATTTCTTTTGCCAAAAATTCTTCCGGTATATTTGAAAAAACTTCAAGTCCGACTCCTGGGACGTCAAATCAAATCAGTTACGTAACAAGCAGTGATAGTCAAAATAACGAGGAAGTTAAAGCTTCCGCAACTCCAAGCCAAACAGTTGCTGCTAAAAGTTCTAAGACTCCGACTCCAACCATAAAACCTTCCGTGTTGGGCGAAGCGTCAAAAAGTACCACAACACAAACTTCCACCAAATCTCCATCTTTTACGATTAATTTAGGCGACAAAGAAGGCAGCAAAGATGAGTCGTCAAAAACCCAGGGACAAAAGCTGGAAATTCAACGCTGGTTATTTCCGGCAGGATTCGGCCTGATCGGACTGGCAGCAACATTATTTTCCTTAAGAAAATTTCTCAAAAGTGAATAAATCCCTTCATAAATGAATAAATTCCTTCATAAATGAATAAAATTATTTCTTATTTATTGGTGGTATTTTGGTGCGCGGTGATTTTTTGGCTGTCCTCAAAACCCGGACTGGCAATTGCCAGCGGGACTTTGGATTTTGTAACCCGTAAACCGGCCCACATTTTTGTTTATTTTGTTCTGTCGATTTTATCCTTCAGAGCTTTGATTTTTGATTATAAAATTAAAAAAGCGTTAATCCTGGCTTTCGGCTTTAGTTTGCTGTATGCAATTTCGGATGAGATCCACCAAATTTTAGTGCCTTTGCGGGAAGGCAAAGTTTTAGATATAATTTTTGATGCAACCGGCGCGGCTTTAGCCGCTATTATAATATGGAGATTACAACCATTGGTAGTAACGAGACTTTTGCTTTTGGAAGCAAGTTTGCAGGCGAATATGAAAAAAGGGTAATTTGTCTTTTTGGAAATCTGGGTTCGGGCAAAACTACTTTTGTTGCCGGATTTGCCAAAGGGTTGGGAATTGAAAGCAGAATTCTTTCACCATCGTTTGTTTTGGTAAGAAGTTATCCATTTGTCAAATGGGACAAAAATTTTGTCTTTCATCACGTCGATTTATTCAGACTGGAAGTTGGGCAAATTGATTCAATTGGACTGGATGATATTCTGGATGACCCATTCGCAGTGGTGGCGATTGAATGGCCTGAAAAAATTATTAGTCGTCTCCCTGAAGATAGGCACGAAATATATTTTGAAGTAATCGATGAATTTACCAGAAGAATCAGAACAAATTGAGAAAGCTGCTCAAGTTTTAAAAAACGGAGGCGTTGTGATTTTTCCGACCGATACGGTTTTTGGGATCGGTTGTCTGTTTGACGAACCGGAAGCCATTGTTAAAATTTCAAAAATTAAAAACCGTCCGGTTAATATGAAAATGCCGATTTTAGTTTCGGACAAAGACGAGCTGGTTAAATTAGGCTGCATAGTCAACGATCCGGCCGCCGATATTATCGATAAATACTGGCCGGGGGCGCTAACTTTAGTTTTACCCGCCACTCTGGGAACAATCGGCGTGAGAATGCCAAACCACCCCGCAACTTTAAAGTTACTTAAACTTGCCGGAAAGCCGATAATCGGTACCAGCGCCAATTATCATTCTCACAAACCCGTTAAAAATTCCAGGGATTTGGACCCGGATATTGTAAAAAAGGTTGATTTTGTTGTTGAAGGCAAGTCAACTTTGGGAAAAGAATCAACCGTCGTCGATTGCACTTCGTCTGAGATTAGGGTGCTCAGAGAAGGTGCCGTCCAGATTAAACTATAAACTACCAACTATATCAGCCTTCGCCTTTGGCGAATCTGATATATCAGAAATTATTGGAATAATTTGCTGATATGAACTATGAACTAATTTTATATATAGATACCAGTGAGTCGCGCAAAGTCACGGTGAAACTTGGCGGTGCAGGTATGGTAAAACAACTTACGATTCAGAAAGAAAATCAAACCGGTTCGCAAGCACTTTTACCGGTAATTGTAGAAATTTTAAAAAAAGCAAAAAAGGATTTTAGCAGTTTGACAGAAATTGAAGTTAACGCCGGCCCCGGTTCATATACCGGTTTAAGAGTTGGAATTGCGGTTGCAAACGCTTTAGGGTTTGTTCTTGATATTCCCGTTAACGGTAAAAAAGGTAAAATAGTATTGCCCATTTATGAGTAAAGTATTAGTAACAGGCGGCGCAGGATTTTTAGGGTCCTGGACGGCAAAACTGCTTCTTGATGCCGGTCATAAGGTAGTAGTGTACGACAACCTGTCAAAAGGTTTCGAAAAACTTATTGATCCCCGTTCAACTTTTGTAAAAGCATCCTTGTCTCAAAAAGAAAAACTTACCGATGCCCTAAAGGGCGTTGACGCCGTAATACACATGGCCGCGTACATAGTTGTTCCTGAAAGCGTGGAGAAACCCGATTTATATTGGGAAAATAACGTTGAGGGGACAAAAGTCTTGCTTGAAGCAATGAGAGATGCTGGGGTTGGGAAAATTATTTTTTCTTCGACGGCGACGGTTTATGGTGATCCGGATAAATTACCACTGACCGAAGATATGCCGGTCAAACTTGCTGCTAACCCTTACGGTCAAACCAAAATTGAAATGGAAAAAATGATAACTGAAGAACACGAGAAAAGCTCCCTTAACGCCATAATTTTAAGATACTTTAATCCCTACGGACCAAATGAACTGCACAACCCGGAAACCCACGCCATTCCGAATTTTATTAAAGCAGCTCTTAAAAAAGAATCGATTCCTCTTTATTGGAAAGGTGAACAAGTCAGGGATTTTATTTACGTTGAAGATTTAGCCAGATCCCACATCGACGTTCTACCATTAAAAGGTTTGCAAATTTTTAACGTCGGGACTAACAAGGGAGAAAAAGTAATTGATGTTGTTAAAACTATTTTTGAAATTGTAGGTTATGAAGTTCCTATTTGGGATTTGGGAGAACGGCCGGGAGATGTCATGGCAAATTATGCTTCGAGTGAAAAAATAAAAAAATCCGTCGGTTGGGAAGCAAAAGTAACTCTAAAAGAAGGCTTGACAAAAACCATCGATTTCTTCAAAAATCAAAATCTTTCTCCTGATTAGTCGTCTGATTTTCTTTACCATTATTTGGATTTAGTGTTTACAGGTTTCACTTCTCACAAATTTCGCATATGCGCAATTTGTGATAGCATTTAATTATGCTTAAATCTAAAGATCATAGCTTTGATCCTAAAACTTTTGAGGTCTTAAAGTTGTTAGCTACAGGTTCTATTTTAATTGCTTCTGTAATTGTGCCGGGATTACCCATTGCCGCGGGAGCGCTGTTGAAAATCAAAAAAAACATTGACTACGAAAATTCCAGAAAAGAATGGGAAAAATTTAATTTATGGAGGTTAAAGCAGGTACTTAAAAGAATGCAGAATTCTAAATATGTTGAAATTGTTACTCAACGCGGCGTACCCGTTGTTAAGATTACTGATAAAGGCAAAGAGAAACTTTTAAAATATGATTTACAAAATTTGCAACTTGATCAATCCAAATGGGATGGTCGATGGAGATTGATAATTTACGATGTTGGTAAGGACAAAAAGAGACAAGTAGATACGTTTAGAAGAACTTTAAATAATTTAAAAGTTCTTCGATTACAAAGAAGCGTTTATTTGACGCCATTTAAATGTGAGGATGAAATTGAGTATTTAAAGCAGGTCTTTGATTTAGATGAGGAAGTACAAGTACTTTTAATCAGAAGTTTAGATAATGAGTCGACTTATAAAAAATACTTCGGATTAAATTGATATGAAGTTTATTTCTCACAAATTTCGCATATGCGTAAAGTGTGATGTTTTGCATTATGATGAGCTTTGTGATATATTCTGATCCAGTCTTCCGCCAATGTTGACTTCGATGCTGAAACTTCGGGGTTCAAGAAAACTTCGGTGGATTAGTCTGCCCCTCGAAAGAAATGTTTACAAAATTTATTTCAATATTAATTTTAGCTGTTTTGGCAGTAACGCCCGTACTTGCGACGACTGATTCGCTGCAGTTATCGGCTAATTCCAACTATTCAACGACGGATGGAATTTTCACTCCCGGTCAAACGATTTATGTGAAAGTTATAACTGATAATCCCGGAGGTAGTGAAAAAGTATTAAAGCTCAAAAATAACAATTATTCCGACATTGCCGTTTATCAAATGAATAAAAGCGGTGGCGTTCCTTATATATATACCGTTTCTTTTTCTGTCCCGGCTCAAGCTAATTTTTACTCGGTTGAGGTTTCAATTAAGGAAGGTTCAAATTCCCAGCTTTTAATCCAGACTTTTCAAGTTGAAAATCCCCAACCCGCAAGGAGTGTAAGCGTTCAAGCCAATGTTTCGGCAAATGCCAATGTTGTTCAAAAAGGTGCTCCAACGCCAACCGCGACCCCGACACCGGAAGTTCAAGCAACCCAGGAAATTGGAACGGCAACCGAAACGGCTGCAATCGACCAAACCGTTTCTTTTAACCCGACCCAACAAGAGCAGGAAGAAAAGAAATCAATAGTAGAAAGACTTTTCAGCGGAATTTTTAATAGTATTAAAGATTTGTTTTCAAGCATTTTTTAATATTGCTTGACAAGTTAATATCTGGTAGTTTAGTATACGTTTTGTAAGTTTCAGTTTCTGCCCAGTTCTTAGGTTTGGTGGTTATTTACATAGCTTTCAAAAAAGAGCTGGGCTTTTTTGTAATAAAATGCAAACAAATTTTGGTCAAAAGTTCGATTCAATTTTTAAGTCTTCTTCGGAGTCTGCATCAAAGATTGCCGACGGGACAATTAATAAGTTTTCTTCAACAGTTACCTATCCGCTTGCAAAAAGTTTAAAAAAACCGTCCCTGCCGAATTTATCCTTCCCGAAATTTTCAAAAATTAGTAAGAAAGCAATTTTTTTAACGCTTGCAATAGCAGGAATAGTTTTAGTCGCAATACTCTACGTATTAGTACTGGGCGGAAGAACGTCCGGTTTAAAAAGTGCGGTTACTGATCTTCGAATGGCTTCAACCCCGATAAACCGTAACTTAGTTTTCCCGATTGTTGACAAGGATGGAAAACCAAGCGGAATAGAAGTTGAAATGAATGTTGCCAACGCAGAGCTTATAAAGAGAATTTTGATTAAAGGCCAGCCCGCCCAAGCTAAAGACGGCAAAATTTTCTTAATTTACAATTTGGAACTTGTTAATGATTCAAACAAGCAAATTAAAGTCCGGCCGGTAGATTTGGTCAGACTCGTTGATCCTTCCGGTAAATTGTTTGCTCCTGACATTCACAATGACGCGGTGGAAATTGAGCCGACTTCGACAAAAAAGACCAGGGTAGGATACGTTGTTGACGAAGGGGTTAAAAATTTCACGCTCCAGGTCGGTGAAATCGGAAAAGATAAGCAAACGATAGAAGTCAATTTTTAGTACATAAGTTTTAGTTTAAATATGTCCGCTAATTTAGTTAAGGAGAATAACTACTCTACAAAAAGAATTTCAAAAGTGCTGCTTGGTGAAATAATTACCGCTTTAAAAAGAATCCAGGGTTACGGATCGGTTGAAATTTACATTCAGGACAATCAGGTAACCCAAATTACCGAAAGAAACATTAAAAAGACTAACAGTCAAAAAGGCCAATATGTTAACGGTCAGGCAAGAGCCTGATTTTTAATAGTCATAATTTAAGGTCTTGACCCTTCAATTTTACTTGGGGTCTTGACATAGTTTGGATCCTTTTGATAATTTAAGGTTACCTGCCTGACGGTCATACGACTCGTTAGAGCAGGCAGACTTTAAGTAAATTCGACTGCCCGCAAGAAGTTATTTGCCCAAAAACATATAAATATTGGTCCTAGTACCTTTTAGGTACCAAGACAGAGCCAACCGCAAACGGAGGCACGTATTTAAGTACAAAGTAGTAAGTAAGAAGGATTAAGTTTTTTAACTTATGACTTATAACTTATTACTTACAACTTAAATCTGTGCCTCCGTTTTGTGTTTTAGAACACTCAAATAAACGGAACTAAACTTTTTCAAGAGGGGAGGTGAAACAAATAATGCAAAAATTAATTTATAGAGCAGCAACCGGAATAGCTACCGCGTCTCTTCTCGCTTCCAGCTTCATGTCATTTGCATCAGCAGATGTCAATTTCGAAATTTCAGGCAACGGATCAGGATCCGACAATGAAATCGAAGAAGTTGAAATCGAGAACGAAACAACGGTAAGCCAAGATAATTGGGCTGATGTAAAAAATGTCGTTAATGTCGAAGCTAACACTGGAGATAATGAAGCTGAAGACAATACCGGAGGCGATGTATCAATCGACACCGGAGACGCTTCAGCCAATGTATCTGTAAGCAACAACGTCAACTCGAACCAGGCTTCAGTTGAAGGTTGTTGTCCAACCGATGTTAATGCAACCATTTCAAACAATGGTGCCGGATCCGACAACGAGATCGAAGATCTTGAAGTCGAATCAAAAACAAAGGTTTACCAAGACAACGATGCAGAAGTTACTAACTTAGTATTCGTTGAATTGGAAAGCGGAGACAACGAAGCCGAGGATAACACCAACGGCGACGTTTCAATCAAAACCGGTGACGCTAACGCCGAAAGCATTTCAGTTTCAAACAACGTAAACCAAAATGTGGCGGTGATTAGCGGAGGCAACGGTGACGGGGCAACCCTCACTTTCGAAATCTCGGGCAACGGAGCGGATTCCGACAACGAGATTGAAGATGTCGAAGTTGAAAACGAGGTCAAAGTAGACCAAGACAACTGGGCAGATCTTTTCAATCTGGTCAAGGTTGAAGCCGAGTCCGGAGATAACGAAGCCGAAGATAACACTGGTGGTGAAGTCGAGATCGACACAGGCAACACAAACGCCAAAGTTGACGTATCCAATTGGGTAAACTTCAACTTTGCGGACGTTGATGCTTGTGATTGCATCGAAGACATTACCGTCAGGATCAAGAACAACGGCTCATACTCTGACAACGAAGTCGAAGACATCGAGTTAGAGAATGAGAAGAAAGTCTACCAGGATAATATCTGTGGTGGAGAGAGAGCCGACTGTGACACCATAGTCAAAGTTGAACTTGAATCCGGCGACAACGAAGCCGAAGACAACACGGTTGGCGATGATGAAGATCCGGTTATTGAAACCGGTGACGCCAATGCCGATGTTGAACTGGATAACCACATAAACAAGAACGTCGTAGGTGGAGATTTGGATTGGGATTTACCCTCATTTGAATTTTCAGGCGGCAGTTTCTCAGCTTTATTGTTGTTACTGGTTGGTCTTTCAGGTTAATTAACCTAAAAGACCAGAACGCTTTTTTGGGTCACCCTGCACCAAACAAGGTGCAGGGCCCCAAAGAAGGAAGAGTGTGAATTTAAAATTAAGAATTAAGAGATTAAAAAATGCAGAAAGTAATTTTTAGAATAACTACAATACTTGTAATCGGGAGCTTAGTTCTTTCCGGTTTTGGAAGCGCAAATCTTGCTTTGGCTCAGGAAGCGGCGCCGACTCCGAAACCTGTACCGACAAACGAAGAGGTTGCGCCAACACCGGAACCGGTACCGACAAATGAAAATGTTGCTCCGACTCCGGAACCGGTACCGACCCAAGATGGTACAACTGAAACTCTAGATTCATCGCCTGCTTCCGAGAGTACTAACAATAGTGAAGGTGAAAGCAACAATAATTGGGACGACGATGATGATGAAGAAGAGGATGATGAGGATAAGAGTTGGAATGATAATTACGGAAGAGAAACTCCAACGGAAACTTTAACCCAAGAGACAAATCCTATCGATACAACTTCTTTTGAAAATGAAAGCGGAGAGAAGGAAGACTCCGGAAACGTCGGTGATACGACGATTCAAACGGGAGACGCGGATATTGCCGGAACGGTTATTTCTACCGTTAATCAAACGGTTGTTTCGGGAAGTGATCCCTGCAGTCTTTGTGTTGGCACAGACGTTAACGTTACAAACTCCGATAACGGAAGCAACAGCAACAATACTTCAACCATAAGTTTGGACAATACCAACGAAACGACAATTAATAACAACGCCACCGTTGAAAACGATCTGGACTTTGAAGCAGACTCGGGGAATAATGAAGCTTCCAAAAATGTCGGCGACTCGGTAATTCTAACCGGAGACGCAACAGTGACTGCAACCGTCATAACTGACGCCAACTCCGTCGCATTCGGAATTTATCAATTCGATATTAACGAAGACCAAAGCGGAGACGTCGTTTTAGGCGAGTCTGGTTCAAGTTGCATAAACTGTACCGGATCAACGGGCGATGGGGGAATAACTGCGACCAACTCGGGTAACGGAGAGGATTCCACAAACGAAATTAATTTGGATATCAATAACAATAATGTCACAACAATAACCAACGAAGGAGAGATCATCAACAATATCGATCTTTCTGCAAATTCCGGAGATAACGAAACAAATTACAATACAGCCGGGGATAATACAATCGAAACCGGCGACGCCAGCGTTATTGCAAACGTCATAAATACCCTAAATACAACCGTTGCCGGATCGATGTATACGGTTAATATTTTAGGTAATTTGGTCGGCAATATCATATTACCGGAAGCCGAAGCGGCTGCAACGGATTGTACAAGCTGCGCCTGCGGAACTTCTTCTGTTAGTGCGGTCAATTCCTCAAACGGTTCGGATTCAACAAACAACATAACGTCAACAACAACAAATACAAACGATACGACTCAAATCAATTACGCAACGATAAATAATAATTTAGATCTTGACGGAAATACCGGAGATAACGAAGCGAACTTTAATACAGCCGGGGAGAATATGATTGAATCCGGCGACGTCAATATTTCTGCGTCTGTTACAAATATTGCCAACCTAAATTACGCCGGCAGTCCCTGCGATCCGCCGGTATACATTGTTGTAATTAACAAAATCGGCCAGTGGCTTGGCCAATTAATCGGGCTTCCGGTCGGTACCCTGGTTTTGGGAGATGACGGCCAGCTCTACAGCGTAAATTCAAGCGGTCAATTGGAATTGATCAACTCCTCAAACGGTTCGGGTTCGACAAACAACATTAATGCCGACGTAACAAATACTAACAACTTAACCCAGACTAACATCGGAACGATTACGAATAATATTAATATTGATGCCAATACCGGAGGTAACGAAGCCAACTATAATACGGGAGGAAACAGTTCGATCAAAACCGGCGATGCTAATATCGTCTTGAACGTTGTCAATTTCCTAAATTCGAATTTCTCGGGTAGAAAAGTGGTTTTGACTGTCATTAACGTGCTGGGATCCTGGGTCGGTAATTTGGTTCCGTTTGGATTCCAAAGCCCTGCGGAAAGTAATTCTGGTGGTACTAATAATTCTTCAAATTCAAGCAGTCAATCAAATTCGTCAAGTTCCGGCGGGGAATCGTCTTCGGGTAATGGCGGACAAACACAAAACTTGACCTCATCCGTTAAAATGGGATCAGGTCAAATCGCAAGCGGATTTTCAAGCTTTGGCCAGAGTTCAAACGATGGCGAAAGTACTTTGACACACGACCAAGCAGAAGTTGCAGGTTTGCAGGATAATTTGGAAACAGCAGGCTCATTTAACTGGAGGTGGTTTTTATTAGCACTGCTTTTGCCCGTTGTATACTTATTAGCAAGACGCGTAAAGCTTGCAATGCGAAGAGTCTAAAGTAATTTGTTTAAAAGTTTTTTTGGAAAGTTCAAAAGGTAGGGTGTAAATTATGTTTTTGAAAGTTTTTTATCGGTCAATAATCTTTTTAACGGTGTTGACGGCATTTTGGTTTTTGACGGCCGTTGTTGTATTTGCCGAGACCATTAATCTTGAGATTTCCGGCAACGGATCCGGTTCAACCAACGAAACCAGTTTAACTTCCAATCAAACCACAAACGTCAGCCAGTCAAACACCGCCGATGTTAATAACGAAGTTGACGCCAATTTAAATACCGGCCAGAATTCAACCTCCGGCAACGTTGGCGACCAAACAAATATTTCAACGGGAGACTCCTCAACTAATATAGGTGTTTCAAATGACTTGAACAGTTCTTCTGCCGGCGTAAATAATTGTTGCCCGCAAAGTCTTGATGTAGTCAACTCTGGAAACGGAGCGGATTCCAATAACACCATTAATTCAAACATTAACACTTCAACCAATATAAGCGTAACCAATATTGCCAATATAACCAATAATATAAATGCCGATTCCAATACAGGCAAAAATTACGCAAACAACAATAACGGCAGCGTAAACATTATAACCGGCGATATTAATATAAGCGGAGGAATTCACAACAGCGCCAACTCGGCAATTATTAACGCTTCAAACGGTTTCGGCGGTTCCATTTCAATTTTGAACAAATTAAACGGTGCAAATTCGACCAATTTACTGGGTGTCAACATATCAAACGACTTTAATTTTGAGAATTTCAATCTGACCACTATTTTAAATGACGTCATATTTGATTTGAATACCGGAGAGAATTACGCGAATAACAATCTTGGGGACACAAGTATTTCAACGGGAAATATAAATGTAGA
>DATCJB010000023.1:0-6965 GCA_036507455.1 Patescibacteria group bacterium
TAAATCTTTTAGGAAGTAATTTTGAAATTATCGTCGTCAACGACGGATCCAGGGATAAAACTCTTGAAGAAGCCGTAAGAGCTAAGAGATTCAACAGAAATACGGATAAAATTAAAATTTATAACTACGACCTTAACCAGGGCAAGGGGTTTGCAATTCAATACGGTTATTCCAAAACCAGCGGAGACATAGTCGGTTATTTTGACGGAGATTTAGATCTTCCTGCAAGAAACATTCGGGTACTTTTGGCTTATATGCTTGAACGCAAAGCCGAGATTGCAATCGGTTCTAAGCGTCATCCGCTTTCTGTTGTCTACTACCCTCTAATGCGCAGATTTTACTCCAAAATCTACCAAATTTTAATCAGACTCTTATTTAATGTAAAAGTAAGTGATACTAACGTCGGATGTAAACTTTTCAAAAGAGAGGTTTTAGATGAAGTACTGCCCCGTCTTGTTGTTAAAACTTTTGCATTTGACCTGGAGCTTTTAGTGGTGGCCAAACACCTTGGATTTAAAAAAATCGTCGAGTCTCCGATTACCCTAAACTACCAATTCAACTCAACGGTTGGATATCAAAGTATAAAAAATATATTAACCGATACCCTGGCAATACTTTATCGAAAATCCATACTTCACTACTACGATTTACCGGAAATTCCTGCCCTTCAAGCCTTTGTCCAAAAAGTCTAGAGTTTTACTTAGATTTCATTTTCGCAAAACTCACAAACTGCTCCTGCCGCCGCCAAACTTTTCACTATGAGAATTTTACTTTTAAATTGGAGAGACATTAAAAATCCGCAATCAGGCGGGGCAGAAATTGCAACCTTCGAAATTGCTAAAAGACTCGTTAAACACGGCCACAAAGTTGTTCAAATTTCCTCAAGCTTTAAAAATTCTAAAAAAAGAGAGATTCACGATGGTATTGAAATTATTAGAATGGGTGGCACATTTACGATTCACATTCTTGCTTTTTTACATTATCAAAAATACCTAAAAGGTAAATTTGACCTTGTTATAGATCAGATACACGGCATTCCTTTCTTTACACCGATATACATTAAAGAACCAAAAATTGCATACATTCACGAGGTGGCCGGATCTGTTTGGTTCCACGAATGGCCATTTATTATCGGCCTAATCGGACTTCTACTAGAAAAACTTTACTTTAAAATCTATAAGAACATTATTTTCATAACTGCCTCAAACTCAACCCGCAAACAGCTTATTAAAAATGGCCAAAATTCTAAAAATATAAAACAGGTGCATTACGGGTTAACTATTGAAAAATCCTACTTTAAATATTCTTTCCGCAAAGAGCAAAAACCGACAATAATAATTGTTTCTAGACTAACGCAATCTAAAAGAATAGAAGACATTATTAAAGGTTTCTTACTAGTTAAAAAAGAGGTTAATCAGCCAAGATTATGGATAGTTGGCAGAGGGAAAAAGAGTTATATTACACAATTAAAAAAAATTATCAAAAAGTCAAAGTTAAAAAACGATATTAATTTTTTTGGGTTCGTCAGTCAAAAGAAGAAGTTTGAACTATTAAGCAAGGCTTGGGTTATTTCGTCTGCTTCTGTGAAAGAGGGATTCGGACTTTCCATTATCGAAGCCGGTTATTGCAAGACTCCGGCAGTTGTATACAATGTAGACGGGTTAAAAGAAGCTGTAATAAATAACAAAACAGGTCTTGTATGCAAAAGAAATACACCGGAAGAACTGGCAAAAAACATCAAAATTTTATTGATTAATTCAAAGCTAAGAAATGAACTAGCAAAAAATGCTCAAGTGTTTTCAAAGCAATTCAATTGGGATAAAAGCGCAAAAAAGTTTGAGGAAGTCATGTTAAAAATTATTTCAAAAAAATCAAGTGAATAATTCCCTAGATATTTACAAAATTTCTCTACCTGTTATCAGAAAAGTATTTCTGACAAGTTTTCCGATTTTAATAACTGCAGTAATATCAGGAGTCCTCTCATCTTTGACGAACTTTTTGCTCGCAAAAATATTTAATCCGGTTGACTTTGCAATTTTTCGAACGATAATTTCTACTTTTGGTTTTCTTTCCTTCTTACTGGATTTTGGCGTTAGTGTTACTTTAACCCGATATATCGCTATTTATCACTCCCAAAAAGACAAAGGTAAAATTAAAGATCTGATTTTTAAAGTATTGAAGTTTAAGCTGGCAATATTGGCAATCGTATCAATAATTTTATTACTGTTAAAAAACGATTTTGCCAAGTATTTTCTTCACAATGAAGCTGTCGGATATCTGGCACTTCTTGGAGGATTATATTTTATATTTGTTTTTTTTGATATTACAAAATCAATATTAACCGGATTTTCAAAATTTAAACTTTTATCGTTTTACAACGTTATACTGCCGGCTTACGGTTTGGGTTTTTCAATAATTTTAGCAATATATTTCAGGATCGAAGGGGTAATTATCGCTAACTCTCTTGCTTATTTTGGAACATTACTCTTTTTATTATGGTTCCTTTTAAAAAACAGAGTTTTTAAACCTAAGAAAAAAAACGTTGATTTCAAAAAGATCCTAATTTCCTTCTCGTTTCCTATATATCTTGCCAACTTACCTTCAAACCTTTCATTGGCAACAATTCCGTTAATTGCACTTTTCTTCAAACCGGAGGTAGTTGGTTTATTTGCATTTTCGATGATTTTTTACAACGCTTTTACGCTTTTACCGCAATCCATTTATCACGTATTACTTCCGCAAATGTCCGCTCATTATTCCAGACTGGAACTAATCAAAATAAGCGAAACCCTAAAATCAACAATATTTTTGTTTTTATTCATCTCAATCCCGATTTTTTTAATATTTTTAATTTTTATAAGACCTGTTGTCAGATTGTTTCTGCCAGGTTATCTGGGATCAATTATGGCAATTGATATTTTATCCGCTTTCGCAATTCTGACCGGTATCTCAACAATTTATACTGCTTCCTTAAACGCCCAAGCCAGGCTCAAGCAGTCTGCTCTCATTAGCTACGTTACAACATTTTTGTTAATAGTTGTAAGTTTTATCGCTGCAAATTCAATTTCTTAAAAATGGAAAAGGTTTCCGTAATCATTCCTACAAAAAACGAAGAGAATAACCTTGAATTTTGTTTGAAATCAATTAAAAATCAAACTTATAAAAACGTAGAAATCATAGTAATCGATAACTTTTCAAAGGATTCAACATTAACAATTGCCAGAAAATACACAAGAAAGATCTATAAAAAGGGCCCGGAAAGATCCGGTCAAAGAAATTTCGGAGCTAAAATCGCAAAGGGCAAATATCTTCTGTTTATTGATGCCGATATGATTCTTGAGAACAAAACTATCTCGCAACTGATTAAAAGCAAGTCAAAAGCCGCCATAGTACCCGAAACCATCAATCCGGATAACTTTTGGGCAAGCTGTCGAAAATTGGAAAAGAAACTTTATGATAACTCGATTGTTGAAGCTCCAAGATTTTTTGAGAAGATTTTATTCAATAAAATTGGAGGGTATGACAACAATTTATATGCAGCAGAAGACTGGGATATTACCGAAAAAATCGAAAAATACAAAATAGAAATAAGTCGAATTAAATCTAAGATCATTCACCGGGAACAAAATCTCAACCCCTTATCTGCTGCTAAGAAAAAATTTTATTACGGCAAAAACATTTCTAAATTTATGCTTAAAAATAAAGCCGGGTTTTTAAAAAGAGCAAGTCCTTTTAGAGTTAATTATTTTAAATATTTAATTTCTGATCCGACCCACACAATTGGCCTTGTAGTTTTAAAAATTTGTGAGGGACTGGGTCTAATTTTTGGAATGACTTCAAAAGCTATATGAATCCAATTGCAATTACGCTGGTAATTCCTAATTACAACGGAGCTGACGAAACAATCGACTTGTTAACGTCAATTTCAAAAGCAAACTATCCCCAATCAAAACTTGAAGTCATATTAATTGACGACGCATCTACTGATAACTCACCTTACAAAATTAAAGAACAGTTTAAAAAAATCAAAATCATCCAACTTAAAAAAAACAAAGGTCCGGCTTACGCAAGAAATGAAGGTATCAAAGCATCAAGCAATGATTACATACTCTCCTGCGACAATGATGTTATTTTTCCAAAGGAATATTTTTCAAATTTAAACAAGATTTCCCGTAAATATCCCAATTGCATAATCGGCTCAAAAATTCTTGAAAAAAACACAAAAAAACTAATTTCTGAAGGCTATTTCTACAACAAATGGACAGCAATCGAATCCGGATTTGATAAATTTACCGCTTCTCGCGAGGTTGATTTCGTACCTGCAGCTGCGATGTTTTTCCCCAAAAAAACCGGAAAATTTGACTCTGAATTTAAATTCTTTGCTGAAGACGCTGATTTTTGTCTCTCTGCAAAAGAAAAAGGCATCAAAGTCATCTATGATCCTGAACTAATTATTGAGCACGGGAAGAAAAGAGTGATTTTAGATCCGAATCGCAAGTATTATCTATATTATTTTGGAAAGTTTAAACTTATTTTAAAACACTCCAACTTTTTACAAATTATAATTTCATTAATTTTTCAATTATTTGTTGTACCTTTATGGCGCTACCTAATAAAAGGATTTACACTGGAAAACATCACTCTAAAAAATAAGAAGGATTATTTATATTTAAGATGGAAGGCGTTTTTTGACGTTATCAAAAAAGAAAGCGTTTTTTGACGTTATCAAAAAATGAATTTATCAAAAGTTTCAATAATATTTCCGAACTGGAACGGAGGAAAACACCCCTTAGAATTGCTCTTCTCGATTGAAAAACTAAACTATCCTAAAAATAAACTGGAAGTAATTATGGTAGATAATGCCTCAAGCGATGGATCAACTTTAAAGACCGCACAAAAATTCCCCAAAACAAAAATCATTTATTTACCCCAAAATCTCGGATTTTCCAAAGCCGTAAATATTGGCATAAAAGAATCAATAGGAGACCTTATTTTTATAACTAACGACGACTTTTTATTCAGTGAGGAATCGCTTAAAATTTTGGTAGATTATTTATTAAAATTTCCAAAAATCGGCGTAATTTCCGGCAGGGTTTTATTCAAACCTCCAAAAAGCGGAGTAACAAACTCTGCCTGGAAAATAAACTTTTTTACCGGCAGACAAATTCCGATTCATCCCAACGAACCGACTGAAGCAGATTGGGTTAGCGGTGCTTGCATGCTGTTTAAAAGATCCTTAATTTTTAAAATCGGTTATTTTGATGAAGGTTTTTCACCTGCATATTTTGAAGACGTAGATTTTTGTTTCAGGGCAAAAAACGCGGGTTTTAAAACGATAATTTACCCCAAAGCAATTTTCTACCACTTGCAGGAAGCCTCAATTTCCAAAATGAAATATTCAAGATATTTATATTTAGGCCAAAAAAGCAAAATCCGTTTTATCCTCAAGCACGCAAATCTTGTACAAATTATTTCCTTTCTGCTTTGCCAATATCTGGTAGCGATTCCTTACCGTAAGATTAAATCTGAATACAAAAATCCCCTTCCTGAAATAAATGCATTAACTTACAATCTTAAAGATCTTTATCAAATATTAAAATCCAGAAAGGGCGTTTAGATGAAACTTCCGAAAGTTGCCGTAATTATTCCAAATCATAACGGCCTTGAGTTATTAAAAAAAACTTTAAACACAATAAATAAACAGACATATAAAAATATCCGGATTATCGTTATTGATAACGCAAGCGTTGATAATTCTTTAAAATATTTGTCAACTCAAAAATACATAAAAACCATTAAACTAACCCGTAACTTTGGTTTTGCCAAAGCTGTCAATTTGGGAATTAAGATTTTTAAAGCCGACTACTTTTTAATTACAAATAACGATGTTCTTTTTGAAAATGCATGCATCACGAATTTAGTTGATACTTTAATTGACGACCCGGATATTGGCATTATTGGACCAAAGATTTATAAAACCGGCACCAAAATACTGGATATGAGGGGTTTTAAGGTTAATCCGTTTTTGGGTTATAAACCGTATGATTTATCCAATACGAACACCGCTCACGAAACGGAATGGATTACGGGTACGGCTATGTTAGTAAAACGCGAAGTGTTTAAAAAAATCGGTCTATTTGATGAAAAGTTTTTCTTCACTTTTGAGGATTTAGATCTTTGCTTTAGAACAAAAGAGTCAGGGTTTAAAATTTATTTTCAACCAAAAGCAATCATCTGGCACGGAACAGGAACCGGGTTCCGAAGCCAAAATCAAGGTAAATTATTAACCGAAGATTTTTATAAGAAGCGATATTACTTTTTGTATAAAGCTAAATTCTATTTTTTAAAAAAACACGCCAACCCATTTGCGATAACAAGTTCACTGATATTTCAATTTTTAATATTCACTCCTATTAATTTATTTAAAAATAATGCAAATTTAGCCGAAATTCTAAGAGCATTTAAAGAAGTATTTTTGAATACTAAATAATGGCTTTCAAAATTCTATTTAAAAAAATAACTCTTGATATTTTGAATAAATTAAATATCGATCCTGATAAACTGGTTTATTTTATCAATAAACTAAGATTTGGAAAAATTGATGTTAATCTTCAAAGTAATAAAAAAATAATTGATGCTTTTGCTAATTTATTTTACGATCAGGGTAAAGTCGGACAAACGATAAATAATACCAACTTTTTGGGGATAAGAACGCTTAAGAACCCTTTGGATTTGTGGATCTATCAGGAAATAATTTGGCAAAACAAACCGGATTTGTTAATAGAAACAGGAACGGCGTTTGGAGGAAGCGCACTTTTTTTTGCATCCGTATTTGACCTGCTTAAAAATGGCAGAGTTATAAGTATTGATCTATATTCCCGTAACGTGCCAAAACATAAAAGAATTGAATATCTGGTCGGATCGTCAACAGACAGGGAAATAATTAAAACAATTAAGCGAAAAAT
>DATCJB010000024.1:0-2262 GCA_036507455.1 Patescibacteria group bacterium
AGAGCAATATTAGCCGCCTTTTAGGAAGTTGTCAACGGTCAATATTTGTTAATTTATTTGTGGATAAGCCACAATCTATTGTCTAGTAAAAACAAGAAAACCGGCATAATTTTAATTTTTGCTTATGGAACAAAAAAATAAATGATTTTAGCAGTTTCACGCTTATTTCAAATAAAGTTGGAAAATACTTACTTTTCAAAACAATCTAACAGCAGATTATTATAGTATGCACTCAAAATTTTAACTAAAAAAAAATCGAAAATCTTTCATAAATAATCGTTAAATTTTTTTGCTTTTTAGCCTCTGTTTTTTCTATCAAATTCAATTATCGTCTATCCGAGATTGTATCCGATACTGAATAAAATATTGAAATTAAGTTCGCAAATAAGTTAAGTTATCTTTGGTAAATTAAATTGGAGTTTGCTAGCTTGCAAAAATATATCTACTAGAATTATGTAATTCTTCCTTTAAAAAAATTATGGATTATGATTGCAGTTTGTTTCATTTTTTTATATTTTAAATTTTGAGTTTGCGTTTCATTGATCGTTTTGAGCGCCGAAATCAAGCAATTAATATTTTTTTTGATTTACTTAGCAATTTTAAGCTTTTGGTGGAGTGAAATTGGTTTAATTCTTCCCTTGATTTTAATAGCCGTGGAACAGAATTTTATTCTGAAATGTTTGCTCTTTTAGCCTTAATTATTTGCTAAAAAATAGCTATAATTAATATATGACATTGGATATCCGAGATTACATAAAGAGCCTTTAAAATAGATGCTAAATAAAAAAATCTCGGATAGAAATTCGACACAAAATATTTTCAAAAGTGAACGAAGAAGAAATAAAAACTAACGGTAATATAATCAGCTTAGCCGAAGCAAGTAAGCTTACAGGGTATCACCAAGATTACCTTGGTTTTTTATGCAGGACCGGAAAGCTAAGGGGATTTAAAGTCGGAAGGAATTGGGTTACAACTAAAGAAGCCGTTGAAACATTAAAAAGAGGCATTAAGGACGAAGCATCAGCCTTACCAGAAAATTTAAGCAAAGTCGGGTCTGAACCGAATTCGACAATTAGCTCAATTCCTGTTGTTGTTAAAGATAATTATTTAGCTGATTCGCCAGGTCTTTCACTTTCGGCAAAAACTTCGGAAGCGGAACTGGATGAACTTAAAGAAAATGTAATTTTAGGCATTGGAGACAAAGTTGAGAGTTTGCATAGTGAAATTTCTTTAATTGAAGAAAGGGTTGCCGCTACCGAGTCTAAGCTCAAAAAAAGTTCATCAGAAGCGAAAACAATACTGCCTGTTATCGCGCCCGCAGGAATAATGGGCAACAAGCTGGGAAATGAAGCAAATATAAAAAACCAGTTCGCGTCCAATTTTCAACTTACGCAAACCGGTAGCCAGGCAGTTGTACCCGAGGTTTTAAGCCAAGGCACGAAGTCTTCTTTGTCCAGCTTTCAAGATTTTCGTTCCAGTTTTAGCTCTTCCAGTTTTGGAGGATGGAAACTGGATGGAATAGTTTTCGGAATTTCAGCTTTAGGTTTTCTGGCGAGTCTAGGTTTGAATATGCTGAACCGTTCGACGAGCCCTGATCCTGGGCTGACAAAAATTGTTTATGAAAAGACAACTGCCACAGATTTTTTAGTCCCGACTTCAACCCAGGCAACCACGACTGAAATAGTCATTCGAGAAAGAGTATCCACCGAAACTATTGTGAAGTCCTTGAGCGCTGATTCAAATTTAATTAACCGGCTGATTGACCAAAGGTTGAACCAATATTTGGCAGAAGGAAAGTTCAAAGGAGAAAAAGGCGACACAGGTTCTCAAGGCGCTCCCGGCGCGGACGGAGTCGCCCAAACTTTGCAGGGCGGTTGGACAACCGGTTATGTTCCGCCTTCACAGCCGGGCGGTGGCGGCGCGGGAACAATTGGTTCATTTACATATTTTTCTACAGATAAGCTGACGGTCATAGACGCGACTGTAAATAATTCTTTGACTGTGCCCGGAACTTCCGTGTTTTCCGGCAACGCGACTTTTAACGGCACTACTACCATTAGCAATTTAACCGTAAGCAGTTTGAATTTAGGTTTAACCCAAGGCTCGGTAGTTTTTCAAGGAGCCAGCGGATTGGCTGAAGACAGTTCCAATTTTTATTGGAACGATAGTTTAAACGCCCTTTCAATTGGTACGACCACAATTGCCACGAGCGCCATTGTACAAATTGAATCTACAGACAAAGGTTTTTTGTCTCCGCGAATG
>DATCJB010000025.1:0-7488 GCA_036507455.1 Patescibacteria group bacterium
TACCACGTTGTGGCAAATTCCAACGCTTGAAGGATATAATTTGATGCCAAATCGTTTGGCAAATTCTCTCTGAATTTGGTGAAGCTTTGCCACGTCTCTTGCCTGCTCGGGTGTTTTTGCTTCCAAAAGAGCAGTATGATCCGCGAACAAAACTGTTTGTTTTCTGTTTTGGATATTGAAATTTTGCCCAAATATTTCCTGAAGTGCCTGGTAGCCAAGAGGAGTTGAAAGCTCGTATCCGTATTGAAAATCTGCTTTTATAAAGCCCGAATCCCCTGGTTTTACGGCGACTCTGCCTGTTGTACCATCAGGATTTACCCAATGAGATGCAATGATTTTTTCTGCCAGAGTCATTGGCCTTGCGCCGGTTTCAATTTTAGGAAGTGTTATTTTACCCTCGAGCCTTGCTTTTATATAAGAAAGCAAATTACCGTGAGAAAGAATGTCCTTTGAAATTGGGTCCAGATTTTGAAAAAGTTTCTCCTTGGAGATTGTTTTATTATTTATCAGTGAGATTAAATCATTAAAATTGTCAATTGTAACCAAACCTACATTTTGGCTGTTTTGCAGAAAAATCCTTTCAAGTGATTGTGAAGCAACAAGATTTATACCTGCCCCTTTTAGAGCTATTGGAGCATGTTCTCTGCTTGACCCGCTTCCGAATGAAGAACCGGATACGATCAATTTAAAATAATTTCGTTTTAAATCTCCGGGTTTTATCACGTCTCCGCGAAAACCGGTCAAAGCAAATTCTCCTAAGTTTTGGGGTGTGTAATTGAAGCAGTGCCGTGACGGGATGATTTCGTCAGTTGAGACGTTTTTTGCAAGAAGGTTTGGTGCAACAAAGGCAAAATCGGCTCCTTCTAATTGTTCCCTGACAAGTTTTGGATCTTCGGTTAACCAAAGAACTCTGCCGTTTAATTTAAACTCCCGTTCACTATTAAAATTAGTTTCGATTATTTCTTTGTTCATCGGAAGTTTGTTATTTTATCAATTATTTTGATATTTTTAAAGCCACATATTTCCAAGTAAAAAAGCCATTCCGGCACCGTTTGCAACCGGGACTATAACCTGCCAGCCGTATTTTTCCACTTTATTTCTGGCTCCGTCTGCAAACCGTAAACCCAAAAGAGCAGTTCCTAAAATTTCTGCAGATACTAAAAACGTAATTCCGGCTTTATCAAAATCACTTAAATTTTCAAGCAGCGACTGGGTTTCTACCGGCGTTGCCGCAAGAGAGGTTACCCCGACGCTAACAGGCAAGACGGTTTTGATTAATAAGTTTTTCACGCGTTCTATTTTCATATCTGATGAGAGATTATACAATCAGCTTTAATTTAAGGCAAGAGAGGGGTATAATGTAGTTTGTCAAATGGCGATTTTGGAAGTCAAAGAAAATCTACACCGTGCCAAAATTAGAGAATCTTCATGGGAAGACAAAAAGTTTTTATTGGTTGGTGAGCTGGAAAAAATGATTCCGGTTTTTGATTTTAGAAATTTATCAAGTCATGAAGAAATAGCAGGAAGGCTTGCAAAAGGCGAGCAAATGGCATTTTTCGGCGGGGTATGGGGCGGTTTTAAAGGAGTAAAACAGGCAACCGTAAATGAAGGTTTTTTTACCAGAGTTAAACCCGGCCGTCCAAAGGAAGCTAAAATTGCCACAATGATGGGACCTGAACAATCAATCGGCCTAATCGACTGGTCAAAAGTTCACAAAGATTTTAGATTTTTGCAAGATCATTGGGAATACAAGAAACTTTGGGAAAGCCACAATGCTTTTTTGCATATAATTGCTCCGATTAGAGAACCGCTTGATTATATTCCGGATATCTTTAAAACTACTCCGGAAGATTTTAAAGCGAGATATCCGAAACTTGAGTCCTTAAATAGCACGACCGCTTGTTTCGTCTGGAGAAACGATCCTTACTTAAAACACTTGTCAAATTTTGTAAAACGTTTATCGCATACTAATGTATTCATCGGAGTTTCTACTCTAAATCGCCACGGAGAAGAACCTCCGTACTCATATGAGGAACTTATTGATCAGTTAAACGACGGCAGGACAAATCCCGCCGATATTAATTTAATTGTTCGTGACCGGCTTTATGAAGAATATGAAGCGCTGGGTTCTCATACGCAGCTTAGACTACCTTTAGAGGGAGAACAGCCAAAATTAAAAGTAATTAGAATTGGCAGTTTGTCTCCTGAAGGTTTTGCAAAAGCTACAGGTTTTGATTTTGAAATTTTGCCTGATATAAAAGACGTGCGCAAAAACCCTGGAGAAAATTTAGATAAATTGTTATTTTATATGAAAGAGGAGATTAACCAAAATTGGGAAAGCGAAAAGCCTCTAATCTACTTTAGAAATTAATCATTTTTTTTAATCCATATGAAAGAATCCGATTTACTGTTTGACTGGTCAAATTACCCACAAGACGAAATTGTCGTTAAGAAGCATATAGATATTGACGATGAAACGTTGAGGGACGGACTTCAGGGAGCTCAAGCAACCCGCCCATCTGTTGAGGAGCAAAAAGTTTTTCTTGAGTTTTTGGATCAGCTTGGCGTCGAACACGCCGACATAGGAATTCCAAACGGCGATCTCCGGCAAAAAGAAGAAGTTATCAGTTTAATTAAACATAAAGTTTTAAAAGGATTAAATATCACCTTAAGCTGTGCATCGCGTGCACTCAAGGTAGACGTGGATAATTTGGCGGAAATTTCTTCAAAAACCGGAGATTTTCCCCTAGAGGTTGATTTGTTTATCGGAAGCAGCACTTTAAGGTCGATTGTTCACAAGTGGGATTTGTCGGAGCTTACAAAAATGGTTTCCGAATCGGTACTTCACGCAAAAAAACAGAATTTGCCCGTTATGTTTGTTACCGAGGATTCCACAAGAGCCCATCCTGAAAATTTGCTTGAACTGTATAAAGTAGCTTTGGATTGCGGTGCTGACCGGATATGCATTGCGGATACGGTTGGCATAGCTAGTCCCAAAATTACCAAAAACATAGTCGGATTTATAAAAAGTGAAGTTATAACTAAGTATCCTTCCGTAAAACTGGATTGGCACGGGCACAATGATTTAGATTTAGGAGTAATAAATTGTTTGGTCGCATCAGAAAACGGAGTTGACAGAGTTCATACTGCGGTTTGGGGAATTGGAGAAAGAGCCGGAAATGTCAACATGTTTCCCGTGATCTTAAATTTAAATCTGCAGGGTTTCAGGTCAGAAGATTTAACGAGGTTGAAAGAATTTGCCAATTATTCAGCTAAGATTTTGAATCTATCCACCAGCGTGAACGAACCGGCTGTCGGAGAGACTGCCCACAAAACTACTTCAGGTGTACACGCAGATGCAATTTTAAAGGCTCAAGAACAAGGCAACTATGAGCTGGCGTCTAAAGTTTACTTTCCTTATGATCCCCGAATGGTTGGCGGAGAAATAGAAATTGGAGTCGGAACGATGAGTGGTAAGTCAAACGTTATTGCAGTATTGAATAAGTATTTGATCGAAGCCACAAGTGCAAGAATTGAAGCCGTAAGATTAGCAGCAAAAGCAGGCAACCGTGTTCTTTCGGATCAGGAAGTTATAACAATCGCCCGCCAAGTAGCTGATTGAGCCCGATCTTTGAGCTGATATATACTTATAGACAGGAATTTAATGTATTACATCCTGTCCATTCTTCTTTTAATTATTGCAGCTTTTATTTATAGGAATAAACTTAAAAGTTTTTTCTTCAACAGTTTTTCTCTGCGCGAAATTTCTGAATCGATTTGGAGAATTGAAAAAGTTGTTTTGGAAACAACCGATTTTGAATCGGCAACTGAAAAAGTTGTAAACATAATTTTGGATGAATTAGGATATTTGAAATTGGGGTACCAAGTAATAGTTTTAACTTTGCTTGATGAACAAAAACAGGAATTAAGAAGGATTGCAATTTCTCAAACCGAATCTGCCAAAAAATTTCTTAAGGAAACCCCGATTCCGTTTCGTCAGATTGTGATACCTCTAACTGCAAGCAATAATTTATCGGTCGTCGCTATGAAAGAGAGGAAACGTCAAATTACTTCACACGTTTCTGATGTATTAATTCCGGCGTTAACAAAAGAATGGGTAGAAAAATTTCAGGATAAACTCGGAATACAGACTAGTATTGTTTATCCGGTTTTGGCAAAAGATAAAATTTTAGGAACGCTGGTTTTTAGTTTAGATAAACCAAGGAACAAAATCTCTCAAAACGAATGGTCAATTTTGGATTACTTTGTCGGAGCGGTCGGAATTGCACTTGATAACGCTCTGCTTTTTAAATCTTTAAACGAAACGACCCAAAAATTGAAACTGGCCAATGAAAAATTGAAAGAGCTGGACAAGTTAAAAGACGATTTTATGTCAATTACCTCCCACGAATTGAGGGCTCCAATGACGGCAATCAGAGGCTATATTTCGATGGCGATGGCCAAAGACAGCGGCAAATTAAACGATGAACAAAAGCTTTATTTAGAACGTGCATCAGAATCGACGGAGAGACTGATTAACCTTGTAACTGAATTTTTAAATGCATCAAGAATCGAGCAGGGAAGGGTTGAATTAAATTTGTCAGAATTTGACGTTTTGGATCTCGCGAGGCATGTTGAGGAGGAAATTGGGCCCAAGATTACGGAAAAACAGGTTATCATGAAGATACAAAATCCGAAAAATATGTCATTTGTCTTTGCAGATCGGGACAAAATTTTGGAAGTTTTATTTAATTTAGTAGGAAATTCATTAAAATTTACTCCGCCGAAAGGTAATATTACTGTTACAACAGAAGAAGAGGGTGAATTTGTCAAAGTTAGTATTGTTGATTCCGGAAAAGGTTTATCAAGAGAAGAATTACCGTTACTATTTAAAAAATTCGGAAGAAGTGAAGAGTATAAAACCGTTTTAAAATCCGATAAAGGCTCGGGATTAGGATTATATATTTGTAAGTTAATTGTGGAATTACACCTAGGCCAAATATATGCCGAGAGCCGGGGAGTTGGCAAGGGGTCAACTTTTAGCTTTATTCTTCCAAAAGCCGGTAGTGATCTGGCTAAAAAATTAGCAAAAGTTGCTCCCAAACCCCAGGTAGTAAAACCGATAGAAAAAACTCAATTAATCATTTAAATATTCGAAAATTTACGGGTTGTACGGGGTTGCATTGGGGCTTTTGATCTGTTACACTTTGGGCCAAATTTAACTATTGATGTTAATCAAACCGGAAGTTGCCAGATTTGCAAAGATTAAGGTTGTTGGAATGGGTGGTTCAGGTTGTAACGCTTTAAACTCCATGATCTCCGTAGCTCAAATTCAAGGAGTCGATTTTATCGGAATTAACACGGATGCTCAGGCACTTTTAACCTGTCAAGCTCCGACAAAAATTCAAATCGGTGAAAAATTAACCAAAGGCCTGGGAGCCGGAGCGGACCCGGAAGTAGGAAGACAGTCTGCCGAGGAGTCAAAAGAAAAAATACAGGAAGCTTTATCAGACGCCGATATGATTTTTCTGACCTACGGTTCAGGCGGAGGGACCGGTACGGGAGGCGGACCGGTGATAGCGGATCTTGCTAAGCAACTTGGAATTTTAACTGTAGCAGTTGTGACTAAACCTTGGGCTTTTGAAGGAACGAGGAGAATGCTGGTTGCCGAAGAAGGAATTGCAAACCTTAAAGATAAGGTCGATACGCTAATTGTTATCCCAAATCAAAGATTAATAGAGATAGTGGATAAAAAAATGACGCTGGTTGAGGCATTCAAATTAGCCGATTCGGTGCTGGGTCAGGGTGTTCAGGGTATCTCCGATTTGATTGTCATGCCGGGCTTGATTAACGTTGATTTTGCCGACGTAAGAGCAGTTATGACAAGTGCCGGTTCGGCTCTAATGGGGATTGGTCAGGGATCAGGGGAAAACAGGGCGGCAAGCGCAGCCAAGGCGGCTATTGCCTCTCCTCTACTGGATGCTTCAATTGACGGTGCCAAAGGAATTTTGTTTAACATCACAGGCGGTGGAGATTTGACTATGAGCGAAGTGGACGAAGCGGCCAGAATGATTACTTCAGCAGCCGACCCCGACGCCAACATTATTTTTGGAGCGACAGTTGATGAGAACCTGGTTGATTTGATCAAAATTACGGTGGTGGCGGCCGGCTTTGATGAAACTCGCCAAAAGATGAGAGACTTTGCGGCGCCGATTGTTTCGCAGCCTATTTATCAGGAAGATATTACTGAACCGGTTGTTAATAACGAGTATTTAACCGAGGAAGTTGAAAAACCTATAGAACCCGATCAACCTCAAGTTGAAGATGAAGACTCGGATCTTGATATCCCCGCCTTTTTGAGGCACAAGTAAACTTTTGTGCTTGTTAAAACTTAGTTGTTTATGTAATATAGAGAAGGGCAGTTGATTGACAGTTGAGCAAAAACTACAAAACGCTTCAAGTTTAAAAAAAGCTTCTTCAGAAACTAATTCCAACGGAGTTCATCCGATGTCAAGTTCTGAAGTTAGAATTGCTTTTCAAAACTCTGCTTACGTAATTCACGAAGTGATTACGCATTTTAACCAACCCGAACAGTGCTCGACTTCAATTATACAAATAAAGGCAGTCAGAAAAATTTTAAATAATACTTCTTTGTTGGGAGATTTAGATTTTTTAGGAGAAAAAATACCACAAAATTTAACTGCTTCAGAATTTGTTGGACAAAAATTGAAAGAAGTCGAGAAGCAGTTGAAAAAAAGAGCTAAAGGGTCAAATCTTAGCCTTCGGAAGCGTAATAATTCGGTTGCGTTTTTATTGAGTTTAAAACAAGAATTACAAAAAAAGTCAGTTAATATCGTTTAAACAAATCTTCGACGAAGCAGATAATTTCCAAGGACAAAAATTCCCGAAGCAATAAAAGTGAGTCCGACAGATAAAGATAAAAATTGTTCAATATTTTCAACTTTTGATGCCGCAAAATACCAAATTACGTGGCTGGGTATCATAGCTATGGACGAAATTAAGATAAATGTGAAGTATTTTATTCCCGTTAAACCGTAGGCATATGAAATTATGTCGGCCAACCCAACTAAAAATAATCGAATCATAAAAAGTGCCAGAAGACCATATTCGTTTGCGGTTTTATCAACTTTTTCCAGCGATTCCTTTCCTGCTAATTTTTCAACCAGGGGCCGTCCCCACTTTTTGGCGATTAAGAAATTTAATGTTGATCCCAAAATAGCCGTTAAATAAATATAAATGACGGCTGTTTTTCCAAAAAGATAAAACCCGGCGATTAAAAAAGGAAAGCCGGTAACCGGAGCAAGAATATAGCTTAGTGCGTGCAAAAAAATGTATGCAATCGGCGCCAACGGTCCGGTTGTTGTTACAAAATTTTGGATGGTTTCGTTTGAGATTTGCTTACCGGCAAAATATAAAATAACCGCGCTTAATAAAAATATCAAAAACCCAATTTGGTATTCCTTTTTG
>DATCJB010000026.1:0-8818 GCA_036507455.1 Patescibacteria group bacterium
CGTCGATAGTTTGAGGATCAACAATTATTCTAAGCTCTCTACCGGCAAGAATTGCATAAGCGTCTCTGATACCCCCAAACTTTTTGGCGACGTTTTCAATTTCAGTTAACCTCTTAACATAGTCCTCGTAACTTTCCTGCCTGGCTCCCGGTCGGGAACCGGAAATAGCATCTGCAAGGTGAACAATTACTGATTCCTTGGACGAAAACGGTTCATCCTCGTGATGCTGGGCAACACAGTCTATTACCTTTGATGGGAAGTTTTTCTTTTTTAAATATTCAACACCTAATTGAACGTGCGTACCCTCACCTTCAATTACTTTTCCGATATCGTGCAAAAGTCCACCCATTTTACATACGTTAACGTCAGCTCCTAAATCAGCTGCAATTTTACCGGCAATTTTCGACGTTTCCAAAACAGCAATTAGTTGATTTTGTCCGTAAGAAGTACGATATTTTAATCTTCCAATTAAAGTCAAAGTTTCGGTATCAAAATTAAAAAATCCGGCTTCTCCCGCCGCACGTTTACCGACTTCTATTAATTCTCTATTTAAATCCTGTTTGGCCCGGTCTACAAACTCTTCGATCCTGGTAGGCTGTATTCTTCCGTCTTTAATTAATCTCTCAAGCGCAATTCTGGATATTTCCCGCCTTAGAGGATCAAACGAAGATAATCGTACCTCATTTGGTGTTTCAGGATCTAAAATTAACTCCACGCCGGTTGCCAATTCAAAAACGCGAATGTTTCGGCCTTCTTTACCGATAATTCGACCCTTAATCTCTTCGTTTGGCAAAGTTATGATTGATTGGGTATATTCCGCAACCCAGTCGGTAATTCCGTGAGTCATTGCCTCTAAAATAATTTCCTTGGCTTTTTCATCCGCCTCAACCCTTATCTTTTCTTCGGCTTCTTTTAATCTTTTGGCAATCTCATCGGTTAAATTTTTTTCCAGATTTTCCAAAATCAACTTTCTGGCTTCATCTTTTGTGAGGGAACTTACCTTCTCTAGTTTGGAAATTAAATCGTTTCTAATTTGATTGACCTGATCAATTCGGTCGTCCAAGGTTTTTGCCTGTCTGTCCAATTCCTTCTCCCGCTGGTCCAGGTTGTTTGATCTTTGGGCCAAAAGCCTTTCGTTTTCAGCAATTTTTTTCTCTACTTCTAAAACGTCGCGGCCTAAATTTGTACTTGCCGGAGCTTGACTTGCTTGAGATTGATAACCCGGCCGATAAGAGCTTCTTGGTTGATTAGGTCCTGGGGAATAAGATTGTTGGGGGAGATTACCACGCGAAGGCGATCTGCTTCTTTGATTTTGTTTCTTTGCAGTTTCGTCTTCCTTCTTCAAGATTTTTCCAAGAATAGCCATTTTAAAAAAATTTCCTTAAATTTAACTTAAATTATTATCTTAATTTTTTAACAAATATCAGTAAACTACATAATTATTTTAAATTAAATTAAAATAATGCACCGTTTGGCTGATATTTAAAAAACTACTTACGGTGAAGATTGAAACACGAAAAAACGAAGGTATCTTTTACCTGTTTGGAAGACTGGCCAGAGTTAAAGTTAATTCTCCAAGACTTGCCATAATTTGTCTTTTATCGTTTCAATCTAAACTTGAACTTGATTTTACTCTCTTTTCAAATATGTGTCAATTACGCTTGAAATTGTATCAAAATTAAATCCCTTGCTTGCCAGATACCTGAAAATTTTTTGCTTTTTCTCTTTTGGCGGCAATTTTTCAAAGCGGCTAATTCTTTTTTGAAGAGCTTTTTGGGCTAGCTTTAACTCATTTATCGGCTCTTCTTCAAAAAGTGTTTCAATTAACTCTTTATCTATTCCTTTTTTAAATAATTCTCCCCGAACAACTCTTTCACTTTTGGAATCGTATTTTGTTCTCGAATCCTTCCAATTTTTCGCAAATTCAACGTCATTGACCAAATTCATTTTTTTAAGCTTTTTTAATACCGCTTTTAAAACAGGTGTATTATCACTTATTTCGCGAAATTTTAATCCCGATTCTTTGGCAATTTTTTCTTTTAGATAGTTTTTTATTTCTTTTTCGGACCGGCCTCGATACGATAAAAAGCGATAAACTTTATCAAGCAGTTTTCCTACTTGTGATTCCAAGATTATTTCGTTTAGTTTTTCACCGGTTAAATTTTGACCGACTTCCAACTTTTGTTGTTTGGCGCTTGCCACATCAATTCCAAAACCAAACTGTCCGTCGATGTAAATATTTAACCGGTCTTTTTTTCGCTTTTGGGGTTCAATTGCACTAATTTGCGGCATAAAACTGGAGGACTAGTAAGAATGAAGAGAGAAATTATAATTTCAAAATTTTAACTAAAAATTAACCTATTCTTCCTCTTCTTCGTCTAATTCATTATTTTTAGCTTTTTTGATAACAATACCTTTTTTGGCCTGTTCACGAATTGCTTTTTCTAATTCCTTGGCTTCTTTGTGATGTTCTTCCAAATAACCGGCTGCAGATTGTCTTCCCTGGCCAACAATTTTTGCTCCCCATTTTATGAAAGCTCCGCTTTTGGATAGGATTCCATACTCCAAACCGGCGTCAAGTATTCCTCCCATTTTAGAAACTCCGTCGGCCATAATATCAAATTCGGCTTGACGAAACGGGGGAGCGACTTTGTTTTTAACAACTTTAACCCTGTGACGTGAGCCGATTATTTTATCCCCTTCTTTAATGTTGTCAATCTTGCGGCAATCAAGCCTGATGGAGGCATAAAACTTCATCGCTCTTCCTCCCGGAGTTGTTTCGGGGTTGCCAAACATAATACCGATTTTCTCCCGAAGCTGATTGGTAAAAATTGCAACCGTTTTTGATTTAGAAATTGCTCCGGTTAATTTTCTTAGAGCCTGGGACATCAACCTTGCCTGAACCCCAATCATCGAATCACCCATCTCGCCCTCAATCTCGGCTCTTGGAACAAGCGCCGCAATAGAATCAACAACAACTACATCAACTGCTCCGGACCGAATCAAAGTTTCGGTGATTTCTAAAGCCTGTTCTCCGGTATCAGGTTGGGAAATTAAAAGATCGTCCAAATTCACTCCAAGCTGCGAAGCTCTGGATGGATCTAAAGCATGCTCGGTATCAATAAAGGCTGCCGTTCCACCTATTTTTTGGGCTTCAGCGACAACCTGCAAGGCAACTGTAGTCTTTCCGGAAGCCTCCGGTCCGAAAATTTCAATGATTCTTCCTCTTGGAAATCCGCCGATTCCAAGAGCTAAGTCTAAAGGTAAAATTCCGGTAGGTATTACAGAAATATCGAGTTTACCAACGTGTTCGCCCATCTTCATAATCGAACCTTTTCCGTAGGCTTTTTCAATTTGGGCGATTGCGGTTAGGATTGCTTGATTTTTGTGGTCGTTGGCCATTAAACCGTTGGTTTTTAATTTATTTTCTGTCTGGGAAATTTTTAACATAGGTTGTGAAAAAATACAAGCTTGATTTGTAATTCTTCAATACACTTACAATTATTTTAACCGAAGAAAACCCGAATGTCAAGATGTTATTTGTGTCGGGGAGGGGAGAATTGAACTCCCGATACACCACCCCCAGCGGTGCGTATTACCACTATACTACTCCCCGCTTACGCAGGAAATTTTATCACGCAGTAGTTTCCAATTCAAACTATCCTTCGTTTCTTGCAAACCGTCCGGTTTCTTGTCAGGTAATCCACACCGGGAGTGCATGTAGTAATAAGGAGCTAAATTTGCCAAATTTGACATCAGGCATTAAAAAAAGCAAACTTAAGTTAAGAATGGAATTTACAGAATCGATTAAAAAAATCTTTAATAAAAGTAAAAAATCAGAAAAAAAGTCTGAAGACGATCTAAATCAAAGGTTGGGTTCAGTTAGGAATCAGGTGAGAATTTTAGAAACCACCAGAGATAAGGCACCAAGCATATTTGGATCAGATGACGCAGATTTGCTCGAAAGCAAACAAAATAGGCTTGCCGAACTTGAAGCTTTGTGGAATCAAAGCACATCCCACCAAGCAGACAAGTCAAATATTGTTGAATTTAAACCGAAAACAATGCACCACAAGAAGAAAAAGGCAGCTTAGCCTAAATATTCTTTAACCTTAGCTGCAACTTCATCAATTGTCGTACCTGCTTTAAAGAAATAATCATTAGCGCCAATTTCCTTGGCAACTTTTTCTTCTGAATCCAAGTTAGTCAAAACAATTACAGGGATGTTTTTAGTTTTCGAATCGCTTTTTAGCTTCTCCAAAATATCAAATCCATTCATTCCACCCGGCAAAATAATATCCAAAATTATAAGATCCGGTTTGTTTGAATTAACAATACTCAACCCATCCTTACCATTTTTGGCAGTAAACACCCTAAAACCTTCACGTTCAAGCTTGGTTTTATAAATATCTAAAATTTGAAACTCATCTTCAATGATTAATACGCTTTTTGCCATCAAAATTAGGGAAGTACATATAAATTTACCAGTTCAACTTGCATTTGTAAACCAATTGGGGAATTAACTTGCTTTTGTAATAGGATAATAGCCTTTGTTTGAAGCGGCGGTAATTGGATTTGGAAGTAAATCTTTCCAGTTGTTTTTTTTATTGTGATAAGCAACCACCATTTCGATTGAAGAAAATAACAGGGCGCTAAAAAAAGTCTTGATTGGCCTTAAATCACGTTGATTTGCATATAATAAACTTTCCGACATTTGGGAATTTAGGGAAGTTTTCGGGATAATAACGAGCGGTAAATTATATTTTCTTAAAATGGCATTGCAAAAAATTCTCGCCGTTCGGCCATTACCATCAGAAAATGGGTGAGTTTCAACGGTTTTATAAAAAGCTTCGGCAAAAAAGCCAATAATTTCATCCACGTTCCCGGGATCAATCTTTTCCTGCTGGTCTTTTAGCCAAGAATCAAATTCCTTCAAAACACTTGTGATCATAAAAGGCATAGGAACCATAAAGTTCCGGTTTTGTAAGCTTACGTGATGGTCTCTTAATCTTCCTGCAGACGGCATAGTGGAACCAAAAATTAATTGATGCAGATAAGGTAAAAGATTGATCGAAATAATCTTCTTACTGTTTGCAAATTTTTCTATTTCCTCCAAAGCAGCTTTTTGACCATAGGCCTGAATTAAAAAGGGGTTGTTCGACTTTGGCTCGCCTCGTTTCGCGGGCGAAGCGGGCTTTTTAGGAAAGTTTTTAACCAACTTTTCAACATCACTCTTTTCTAACATTGTCCCTTCCAATTTAGAGGCAACCGAAATAAATTCGACGTGGAAATAGTTTTTAAGGTCGTTATTCAAGTAATTTGGTCCAAGCTTTCGCAAGGCTAAAAAATTCTTTTTCAAACTTATTATTTCGCTATTTTTCATCTCAATTCTTTGGGAAAACCAGCCGCTGTAAAAAGCAAACGTTCTATTCCTTGCTCTAATGCAAGCGTTTGTAAGCGATATCCAATTTTATTTCTTCTTGTAGAGATAAGTCCAGGCAAGATATCTAATAATAACATTGGCACTAATTTTTCAATAAAATCATCGTTTAATTTAACTTCTCTATTTAAACCAACTATTCTTCCTGAAATTACCTTGTTATTGTTTTTCCCTTTAAATTGAGTAATCGTGCTATCAATTGTCCGATTAGTTAATGTATCAATTTCTAAGGATCTTCTTGAACTAACCATTGCAATTGGGGGGATACCAACATCTCTTAAGGCATTTCGCCAAATAGTTTGTTGATTCCAATCATTAGTAACTACAATTCCTCCATCTGCCGGTGTTATGACCGTCTTTAAAATTTCTCCTGGAATGTATTGCATGGAACTACCTTGTTTTAATTCACCACCCGGAGCATCGGCAAAAATTATTTGAGCACGATCTTGGTTCTTACTCATCAAAAATTCATGAAAGACACTACTGGCCAGGTTCTGATCCCAGGTTCTCTGCTTCCTTTCAAGACCCAGCTCCGGTGAAAGCAATCGGCGAGCATCTGGTGTCCACTCATCTAAATCAACATAACCGCAATTTAGATTTAGATCGGAAAATTGAGGCAGGGTTTTAGTTTTTTCAATGAATCTTCTTGAATGATAAAGTAGTGATGCCACTAAAGAAGTTTTGCCGGAATTTGGAGGACCAACAACCACAATACTTAAACATTCTCTCTCTAAAATCCGCAGCGAACTTAATGGTAACTCAAAAACGGGGTAAATCTCATTGCCATCGCTATCTTTCTCAACTTTTGTTACCCCTGGAGCATGACTACCATCTTTTTCTCTAATAAACTTGGGAAATGAAATGCTGACTACCCCACCTTTTTTATTTTCAACTTCTTTATATAGTTCTTCTTCTGCTTTAAACTTTTGCTTAATTTCTGTAAGCCATTGATTGATTTGATGATTGTTACTATATTCTTCAAAACCATCAACGCTATTAACTCTGACCGGATCTATTGAGTTATCAAGCAAATATGAGAAAAGCTCAATACTTCTCTTACAAATTGTTGTTGGGTCTCCAAAGTGTTTTAATTGAATGCCGCAAAAAGTATCGTACAAAACCGGAGAAAATCTATTTCTTATCAACACTTCTCTAGATCTATATCTTCTAGAAGGAACGCTATTAATAACGTAATTTCTCAATCTTTCAAAAGTTCTCTTTTTTGCATACATTCCTCCAAAATGAGCAATAATTGAGTCAATATTTTCAAAAGTTTCTTTTTCAAATTCACCTACTTTTGATAAAGCCTCGTGAAACTGATGTTTATAAGCTGATTGAGTTTGAAAAACTGAAATAAATTCGGAAGTTCGTACTCCACGTGGAGATGGGGTAGTAGTAATTCGGGGTATTACTTGAAAATCATCTGCTAAATTTCCTAATTGCTTCTCTAAAAAAAGGTAAAATACCGTTGTTAAACTTGGTAGTTCTTCTGCAATATAGGCAATTTTTGCACCGCTCTTTTCCTGCTTCTCGAAAGAAGGGGCGTATTCACTGCTTGGTGCTTCTTTGCCGTTCATAAAAATCGGCAGATTAAAATTTTATCTTCGCGGACTTTGCTTGCCTTTGCGGGCTTTTTGGGCAAGACCGTACTTACGTCTTTCTTTTGCACGGGGATCACGTGTTAAAAGGCCGGCATTTCTTAATTTTGGCCTTAAACTTGAGTCAAGTTCAACCAAAGCTCTGGAAAATCCGTGAACAACCGCATCAAGCTGGCTGGATTTACCTGATCCTGAAACTCTAACGGTTGCACCGACCTTACCTAAAGTATTGGTTACCAAAAAAGGCTTTTGCCAAAAGCTTTCCCAAACCTTGGAAGGGAAGTATTGACCGATAGGTTTGTCATTAACTAAAAATTCTTTATTGGTATTATAAAGCCTTACCCTTGCACTTGCAGTCTTTCGGCCGCCGTGAGCATATATAAAGCTATTTGCTTTTCGCTCGCCTCGCTTAACCTGCGAAGCCGGTGATTCACTTTTTGTTTGAGTGGTACTATCTTTATCGCTTGCCATTTTTAGTCTTTGAATTTATTTTTGTAAGGATTATCTTTCCCTTTAACGACGTATAGTTTCTTAACCATTGATCTTCCTAGCTTACTCTTTGGGAGCATTCCAATTATGGCATTTCTTATAATTTCTTCAGGATTTGTCTCTCTTAGTTGGCCTAAAGTTCTCATTTTAATTCCACCGGGATAACCGGAATGACGATAATAAGGTTTCGAGTCTTTGGAACCGCTTACCTTTAAATTTTCGGCATTTAAAATGACAACGTAGTCACCGCAGTCAAGGTGAGGAACGAAGTAAGATTTATTTTTGCCCATAAGCAGGGTAGCTGACTTACTAGCAAGCCTTCCTAAATATTCTTCATTGGCATCAAATAAATGCCAGTTTCTTTTAATGGTATCGTATTTTACTTTTGATCCAATCATTTGGTTTTTTTAGATTTTGTTCTTGTTGATTTCTTTTTAGTCGTAACCGTCACTTTTTTAGCTTTTACCTTTGAGGAGGTTTTTTTAACGGTCGTCTTTTTTACTGATTTAATTTCAGGTTTTGAAACTTTAGGTGTTGTTTTCTTTTTAACAACTTTAACCGGTTGAACAATTTGGCCAATTTGGGCATCCACTAACTCCAACATCATCATTTCAGACGAATCCGAAAGTCGTTTACCAAGCCTAAAACTTCTAACGTATCCTCCTTGTCTTTCCAAATAACGGGAAGCTAAAACGTCAAAAGCTTTCTTGGCTGCATTTTCGCCAATATCGGACGCCAGTCTTCTTCTTGCGCTTAAAGACTGTTTTTTTGCCTGGGTGATTAATTTATCCACCACGGGTTTTACCGTCTTTGCCTTGGCTTCTGTCGTTTGGATCCTTTCGTTTAAAACCAAGGATGCAGCCAAATTAGCAATTAAAGCTTTTCGGGAATTAATATCCCTTCCTAGTTTACGACCAAAAATACGGTGTCTCATTAGACTTGATGTTCAACCCCTTTCTCTTGGAGTTTTTCTGAAACCGCATCAATTGATTTAGCTCCCAAGTTTTTAAGCTTGAGAAGTTGAGTCTTTGGAGTAGTTACAAAATCTTCAACCGTAACAATTCCTCCTGCTTGAAGAGCATTGACTACTCTAACCGGCAAATCTAATTCTTCGATCGTCATTTTCATAACGCCATCGTTTGCCTTGAGAGATAAGTCCTGTTCTTTTGGTTCTTCTTTAACAACCTTCTTTGGTTCATAAACTATTTTGAAATGATCAACTAAAACTTTTGCCGCAATCTTCACAGCTTGCGACGGTTTGATTGTTCCATCAGTTGTCACCTCAAGAGTT
>DATCJB010000027.1:0-16457 GCA_036507455.1 Patescibacteria group bacterium
AAGCTATGTAGAAAGGTAAATTGATTGAAAATTGTGATAAGAATCCGCTAAAAGCCGGGCCGATAATAAAAGCCACCGCAAAGGTTGCGGTCAGTCTGGAAATGTATTTCAGCCGTTCTTCTTTGGTTGTTATGTCAGCTATATAGGCTATGGCAATAGGAAAAGCGCCGGCGGAGAAGAATCCGTGCAATGCCCTGGAAATAAAAAGCATCTCTAAAGATTTTGCGTATCCGAAAAGAAGAAAAGCCAGGGAAGAGCCTCCGAGGGCAAATGCTAGAATCGGTTTTCTGCCGATTCTATCCGAAACTCTTCCCAGAATGGGCGCGGCGATGAATTGAGTAATTGAAAACGAAGCGGCCAACAAACCAATTTGGGATGGAGTTGCTCCGAAAGTCTGGGCGTAATACGGCAATAGCGGAAAAACCAAAGAAAATCCCAAAATAGTAACGAATGATGCAAGATATAATAAAAATAATCGGTGATTTATGTATTTTTGCACGACGTTTAAGTATAATCTTGACAAGTGATAGTGACAAGTGACCCCTCGACAAGCTCGGGGCAAGCAAGCAAGCCCCTCGACAAGCTCGGGGCAAGCAAGACATGACTATTTACGACAAGATAATTCAGTCGCTGGAAAATTCAAATGTTGCGTTTGAGAGGCTTGAACACGAGCCGGTTAAAACTTCACAGGAAGCATCCAAAATTAGAGGATCGTCGATAGAAGAAGGTGCTAAAGCATTAATTTTTAAGGCAGATAATAAACCCGTTTTGATTGTCGTTTCCGGTGATCGGAAGGTGGAAGTAGCTAAATTCAAACTGCTATACAAAATTAAAAATCTAAAATTTATTTCTCCGTTTGAGGTCAAAGAATTAACGGGGTTGGAAGTCGGATCAATTCCGCCTTTTGGCCCGGTTTTAAAATTACCCATGTATTGTGATTCTTCAATCTTTGCAAATGTGACGATGGTTTTTAACGCGGGATCTTTAACAAAATCAATCAGAATGAAAACTGAAGATTTTGACAAAGTAGTTAATCCAGTCAAGGGAGAGTTTTCAGCAAAACTTTAATTTTTGGTAAAATTTTGAGATAATACCTGAGCGTTAGGAGGTGTATTAAAAAATGTTTGACAAGTTAAAACAATTAAAACAAATGCGCGATCAGGCTATGCAAATTCAAAAACAGCTTGATGAAAAAATTATTGAAGTAGAGAAAAAGGGTGTAATGGTGCAAATAACCGGGGCTCAAAGAATTAAATCAATTTCAACAAACGGAAAAAGTGACTCCGACATCGCCGAGGCAATAAACGAAGCAATTAAAGAATCCCAAAAAATCGCTGCCAAGGAGATGCAGGGAATGATGGGCGGCATGGACGCATTCAAAGGCTTGATGGGAAGCTAAACTTTAAGTTTTGATTCAGTTTTCTCCAAATCAAAAAACGTTCGGTTGTGTTTAAGGTGAAAATGAAGGAATTCTTGTGACCTCACTCAAGATTTCGCCAGCGCCGATTCTTTTAATTATTTTAATGGCATGTTAAGCTGACTCCATCAAGTTTTTAATTTCGAGCTTGTGAGAAATATGCATCATATTTGTTCGAAGACTTTCTCAAATAAAAGACTTTAACTTTAAATTTTGAATATATAATAATAGAGATTATGAAAGTACCCAAAGTTGTCCAGGAATTAATCGAAGCGCTTGCGCTGAAATTACTAAAAGTATGAAGGTGCCAAAAGTAGTACAGGAATTAATTGAAGCGTTTGAAAGATTACCGGGCATCGGTCCAAAATCTGCCGCCCGTTTGACTTACTATTTACTTCATGCACCAAAAGAAGAAAGTTTAAAACTTTCCGAAGCCGCTGCAAGGTTAAAATCCGAAACCAAACTTTGTTCAAATTGCCGTAACATCACTCAAGAGGATCCCTGTGAGATTTGTTCAGATTCAAAACGCGATTCGTCGACGATCTGCGTCGTTGAGCACCCCTTGGATGTTTTGGCTTTTGAAAGATCCGGGGGATATGAAGGTAAGTACCACGTTTTGCACGGTTCAATTTCGCCTTTGCAGAATATCGGTCCCGACGAGTTACACATCAAGGAACTTTTGCCAAGGCTTAAAAACGGCGTCAAAGAGGTCGTATTGGCGACCAACCAAACTATGGAAGGCGAGGCAACGGCTATGTACGTTCAAAGATTAATTTTGCCACTTAAACTAAAAATTACACGGCTTGCCCGTGGACTGCCGGCCGGCGCGGATTTGGAATATGCGGATGACGTGACGCTAAGACGTGCTATTGAGAATCGGAGCGAGTTTTAAATCCTTTTTTTGGTTGGGGTGAAAGGTTACTTACTTTATTTAAAGTTTTTATTGCTTCATTGAGCTTCAGGAGACTTTCATAATTGTTAATTTGGTTTGCTATTAAATCTATTGCATTTAAGTATCTAAAGGTTTGCGATTGAATAAATTCATAATCTGATTCTATTTCCGGATTTTGAGCCAGTGCTTGTGTTTTTGCTATCTTCCATTTTTTATCTTCAAACACTTCGTTAACTTGCGGCCAATTAGTTTTTGTTTCATAGTTAATATCAGCTTTTTTAAAAGATGCGCGAACTATTTCCTGCTGGATTTTGGTTTGAATTAAATCCAAATCGTTTTGATTTAAGGGATAATCTTCCTTATGCTGATAAATATAGTGTTTTTCCAGAATTGTCTTAGCTTTAGTCTCTGAATTTTGCATCATAGTATCTAAACTTTTAGGCGTCCTGCGGGAACCTTTTGTCTCTTGCGAATTTTTTATTGGTTGGAATCTATTTCTAAGATTTTCAAATAATCGTTCAATCATTGCCAGCCTATTTTACTCCAAAATTATGAAATATCAATTTTTAAGCGGAAAATTTTTAAAATATGTGAGGTGGTATACTAAAACTATGGGAGACGGAGTAAAAGGCATTGCCGGTGATACTGTCGGGGAAGGCGGACAAATTGCCAAAGATGTTGTCAAAAGCGTAGCCTCGATTGCAACCGGTATTGGTGGTGCCATGAAGGGCGATGTGCCAAAGACGTCCGAGGAAATCCAAGCATTAAAAGACGCTGAACAGGCAAAATCGCAGGCGCAGGCGGCTGCAGTTAAGAAAAGAATGATGACACTAAAAACGACCGTAAAACCGGTTACTCAACAAACAAGTCAGGTTCCGAAATTACCCTCTCCTCCAAAACAATTACCTCAACTTTCAAGAAGAATTGAACCGCCGGCTTCGGCTAAACGTCAGTGGGCCGAGATGAAAGGCAATAAAGGTTCCGGTTAGAATTTTATTGTCTTTTCATTTTCAAAAAACGTTCGACTTTTGAGAATTAATTTCAGTGTCAACTTCATATCTCACTCAAGATTCCATTAGCACCGAATCTAATATCACTTTACTGGAATGTTTAAGCTGACTCCATCATGTTTTTGAAAATTTCAAAGACAAAATTAATCATTAACTATTTACAATTTACTATTTACTTATGCTAAGATAGCTTCAAAATGCCACTTAAACTCTATAACTACTTAACCCGCAAAGTAGAACAATTCAAACCGATTGGTGACAAAAAAGTCGGTCTCTATACTTGCGGTCCGACGGTTTATGATCACGCACACATCGGAAATTTAAGAACTTTCATTTTTGAAGACGTTCTGCGAAAAACGCTTGAATTCAACGGATTTGATGTTAACCAGGTAATGAATATCACGGATATTGATGACAAGATAATCAAAAGAAGTAAACTGGAAAAAGTTGATCTTAAAAGTCTGGCACTAAAATTTGAAAAAATATTTTTTGAAGACTTGGAAAAATTAAATATCCAAAAAGCCCAAAATTATCCAAGAGCAACTGACCACGTTAATTTAATGATCGAGTTTATAGAAAAATTAATTAAAAAAGGGTTTGCTTACAAAGGGGATGACGGAATTTATTTTTCGGTAGAAAAATTTACCAATTATGGTCAACTTTCTCAACTTGAGAAGCAAAATTTAAAAAAAGGCGCAAGGGTTAACGACGACTTATATGATAAGGAATCGTGGTCGGATTTTGCACTCTGGAAATTTCCATCCTCCGCTAAAGCTACGGATGGCAAGCCCTCTTTAAATGAACCTTCCTGGGACGCACCGTTTGGAGAAGGCAGGCCCGGATGGCACATCGAGTGTTCCGCTATGAGTATGAAATATCTCGGAGAAACTTTTGACATCCATACAGGCGGTGTTGATCTTTTATTTCCTCATCACGAGAACGAAATAGCACAAAACGAAGCGTTAACCGGAAAGAAATTTGTCAATTATTGGCTCGAAGGCGAACATTTATTGGTTGATGGACAAAAAATGTCAAAGTCTCTAGGTAACTTTTATACCTTAAAAGATGTTGAAAACAAACATTTTAGTCCGTTAGCGTTTAGGTATCTTATTTTGGGTGCTCACTATCGAAGTAGGTTGAATTTTACTTGGGAAAGTTTAACGGCTGCCCAAAATGCCTTGAATAATTTAAACTCTGAAATTCAAAATTGGGACGATTCTAAAGTAGGCTGTGCGGAGTTTGAGCAAAATTTTTTGGATGCTGTAAATGATGATTTAAATACACCTCAAGCACTCGCCGTTTTGCATCAAATGATTTCCAGTGATTATCCAACGGGCGCGAAACATCAATCAATATTAAAAATGGACCAGGTTTTAGGACTTGGCTTGGATAAGGTAGAAAAGCAGGAGTTGCCAAAAGAAGCTTTAGATTTAATTAAAAAAAGAGAAGAGTTACGTAAAGCTGGAAAGTTTAGTGAGTCAGATAAAATTCGTGATCAGTTGGCGAGTATGAGGATCGAGATTGAAGATACGCCTTCCGGGACTAAGTGGAAAGTTAAAAAGTAAATTTTTGAGATACTGACTGGTTGGTAGTAAAATCCCCTAACAATGAAGGAATTTTTAAAGTACCAGGATCGATCGCTCGAGTTTCAAAACAGGAAAGCGAAAAGAGGTCACAAAAGTGTGAACAACCCGGAAAACGTAACAAGAGAAGAGAAGATTTTAACTTCCAGACTAAATGTCACTCACCAACGGCTCCACACATACGGAAGAGCTTACGAACAGACAAGAATCGATTACGGCGACGTATTTCCCTTAATGGTTTATCAGGGAGAAGTAGTTTACCACAAACTATTTTCAGCGATTAGGGACATAAATCCTCTATTAAAAAGTCTTAAAAATTTTGAAAGAATTAAAGCTTCCGGAGAGGTCTTAAATCATTTTAAGAAGATGGATTATTTTGAGATAAAAACCAGGGGAGTCAGCCTTTTGGATATTGAGAATTTATCTCTGCCATTAATTTCTGAAAGCATTAAAAAACTGGATAAAATTTTTCTTAATTTGCCAAGATTTATTTCTAAATTCAACAAGAAAAGAAATTCTGAGATCCAATACTCCATTTGTATGTTTCCGACCCAGTTAATTGCCAGAATAGAGGAAAAGCAGCAAATTCCGCGAAATCTCTTACCTTTGTCACAAAGGTTAGTTCAATATTTGGATAACTACGTTGAAATTATAAAAAACGGTCAAAGTTCTTCTGCTCTTTGGGAAATTAAAACAGCCGGAAAATTAGCAAGCCGATCAGTACTTATTCAATTGTTGGGAAGTTATTTGCCAGCCAGGCTTAAAATAACTCCTTCGTCAGCAATTAAACTTTTTCGTGATAGATTCGATTTTGCACTTTATTTTAATATTTCCCGCAGAGGGTTAATAGATGTGTTTGAAAATGATGCCAAGTACGCATATCGCCCGGGAGCTCTACCTAACGATTTGATTAAATATATACATTTCAACGAAGAAACAGATCTACGGGCAACCGTTCTTTTGGCTCTTGAGTACAAAGATTATTTGGATAACGATCAGAATAAATCAGAAGCTTTTGAAGAAGTTAAAAATTTAAAAGAACGATTGGAAAAATTTTCAAAGTTTATTCACTCTGACGTTCAGCGTTCTAACGGAAGGAGACTAACTTTTGAATTTAAAAATAACTCTCAAATTAGAGAACTTATTTTAACCCACCAAAATCGTGACGTTTTTATCCTTATTTACCGTTTCAAAGACAATTCTACTCATTTAACTTTGGAAATCAATAAAAACGGGGAAGTTTTTGGACTCCCTTTAAGTCTTGAAACGTCACACCCCTTTGTTGCTGATTTTTTGTTAAGGGATAGTTTAAGTTTAATATTGGATCGTGCCGATCAACTTCACCCGAAAATTGAGAGGCCATTGGAAACACTTCAGGCAAAAACCGGTAAACCAAAAGAAGTTTTGTCAAATACGCCGGTTGTGATCTTTCAAGCCCCTTTTTCCAGGAAAAGAAAGAATCGAATTGAGACAACTTCAAATTCTTCCTCAAAAGAAGAATTTATTCTTGAATTACCGGAAATTCCTAAAATGCCCGAGAAAAAGTTTGTAATTTTAAATTCTGAAGAAGAAATTCGGGAACTAATTGGCAGGCATCCGAGAGAAAAAGACGTTCAAAGAGTGATGAATCAAATTAATAAATTTGAAACCGGTTTGTTGCCTCCATATAAAACAATTGACTGGTCAGAGGGACACGCCCAGATTCTAATGGTTGGTAGAGACATTCGGGTTGTGATGCTCCACCAGGGTAGGGGATTTTACAGAGTTGCTGCAGTAGGTGACAGGGAATATGTATACGAAAATTTTGCGGATTACAAAGGTTAGCTAAGGAAAATTGTGGACGAATTTTTAACTCCAAAATTTTTTGACAGGGATACTTTAACTGTTGCCAGAGAACTTTTAGGAAAATATTTAGTAAGACAACTTTCCAACAAAAAAGTTTCCTTGATGATTACCGAAGTAGAGGCTTATGACGGACCGGAAGATTTAGCGTCGCATGCGGCTAATGGAAGAAGAACAAAAAGGACACAAATTTTATTTGGCAAACCGGGAACGCTATACATTTATTTTACTTACGGGATTCACTGGATGCTGAATGTCGTTTGCGGACCAAAAGATTATCCGGCGGGAATTTTAATCCGGGGAACTGATCAGGTTAAAGGACCCGCCAAGGTTACAAGGGAATTATTGGTAAATGAAAGCTTGAATGGAAAAGAAGCGAGTAAGAAAACCGGACTTTGGTTTGAGGATCGTGGAGTTAAATTTAAAAAGAATCAAATCAGAGCTACAAAAAGAATCGGTGTGGATTATGCCGGTGAGTGGTCCGAAGCTTTGTACCGATTCGAATTAACAAGGTAAATTTTCTCAATAGGTACCCTCTAATTTTTAGATATTTTTCGTTAATTGTAAGTACTCCGTTTTTTTCTTGCAATTTTATTACGTAATATTGGTAGATAATTGACGAAGGTTCTATAATATGTTTACTGTTACTTGCGGCTCCCAAGCAAAGAAGAGCAAATCTTCTTTTTTTGTGGCCACAGGAATTGGGATTTAGTTAAAACACTAATTAGATGAAGAAATTACGTATAGCACAAATTGCACCTTTGGCTGAACGAGTGCCTCCCAAGAAATACGGAGGAACTGAAAGGGTCGTTTACACTTTAACGGAAGGTTTGGTTAAAAAAGGCCACCAGGTAACTTTGTTTGCAAGCGGCGATTCAAAAACAAACGCCAAACTAATTTCCGTTTACCCGAGAAATTTAAGAGAAGCCGGGATCGAAGACGTGTACGGGACCAATAACCACAATCTTCTCAATTTCGGTTTGGCTTACTCCAAATCGGATGAGTTTGACTTAATCCACGACCATTTGGCTCCGCTTTCACTTCCGACGGCTAACAATTTTAAGGGGAAATCGATAATGACGATGCACGGTGCGTTTGATGTATCAAATCAAAGCGTTTTTGCAACCCTGAATAATCCGCACATCGTAACAATTTCCCATTCGCAGTATTTGCTTGCTCCCCGGCAAATTCACCACATAGGTACGGTTTATAACGGTCTAAATATGGACTATTATCCGTTTGGTGAAAAAGCGAATAACTATTTATTATTTATGGGAAGAATATCAAAAGAAAAAGGTGCCCATCACGCAATTGAAGTAGCGCAATACTTAAATATTCCGCTCATATTAGCCGGTAAGGTTGACCAGTACGACAAAGCTTACTTCGAGCAGACAATTGCTCCGAAATTATCCAATAGAATTAAATGGATCGGCGAGGTTGCTGAAAAAGAAAGAAACCGGTTATATGCAAAGGCTTTATGCTTGCTTCATCCGGTTACCTGGCCCGAGCCGTTCGGATTGGCAATGATTGAGGCTATGGCCTGCGGTTGTCCGGTTATTGCATTTAATTTAGGCTCAATTCCGGAAATTGTCGCGCATTCCAAAACCGGTTTCGTGGTTTCCACGACACTTGAAATGAGCAAAGCAGTTAAAAATATTAAACAAATTAACAGACTTGAGTGCCGAAAATATTCACTGGAAAATTTTAGCGGCGAAAGAATGGTGGACAATTACGAAAAAATATATTATCAAATAGTCAACCAAAATAACGTAAAAAAATTATCAGATAGTTTAGCTTCACCTTTAATTCTGACAGGTAATCAGCAAATCAATTAAACCTTTACACAACCCGAAAGTTGTCATAAACTAGAAATCCTAAATGAGTAAAAAAGAAATTTTAGTTTTAATCATTTTGGTACTTGCAGTTGTCGGGGGATTGTTTTACTCCTCAAAAGGAAGTATAAAAAGAACAGATTTGGAAAGTGAACCGGAATCGACTCAATCTTCGGATATGGCGACAACAAGCGCAAAATTTGACCATTTAATAATAGAAGATCAAATGATCGGTGAGGGACCTGATGTTAAAAGCGGCGACACGGTAAGCGTTCATTACAAAGGAACATTAGTAGACGGAACCCAATTTGACAGCTCGTACGACCGCGGAGCGCCTTTTGAAACCCAAATCGGTGTAGGAGCAGTAATTGCCGGCTGGGACCAGGGAATAGTCGGGATGAAAAAAGGCGGCAAAAGAGTTCTTAAAATCCCTTCCCAACTCGGCTATGGCGAGCGCGGTGCCGGAGCGGATATCCCTCCGAACTCTGATTTGATCTTTGAAGTCGAGCTTCTGGAAATAAAATAATCAATCTAAAAACCGCAGGGAAACGGCTGACTTAAATTATCGGTAAGGCTTTGACGATAAACCGTTTGGAGTCAAGAAAACCCGTACAAGTATAAAGAACTAAAACTTCGCCTTTTGTACTGGTCAAAACGTCAATTCTGTCGGGAGTAACCGTTTCGGTATTGATTACCCTGTAAGATCTAACGGTATTATCCGTTGCGGTTATTTTTATTTTGTCCCCGTTTTCTAACTTAAGAATCGGTCCGAATCGGTCTTTAGTGTTGTGGGAATACATAATTGCGGCCGTATCGTCTCCGATGCCTGACGAAAAGTCCAAATAAGATACCCCGTTTTGGGCAATTTGCCACGTTCCGTTTGTGATGGTAGTTTTTTCTATCGGAAGTTTGACATTAACGTCCGGAATTTCAATTTGTATAGGTTTGAAAGTAACTTCCGTTAAAACCCGGGGGCTATACAGTAACTGGTCATTGAAAGAGAGCTTATTGGCATCATTTTTTAGGATGATTGATGCGGATATTAAAAGAATTCCGACGAGCAAAAGAAAAAGGCTTAATCGAAAAGTCTTTTTTGAACTCTTACTTTTTGAGGTTTTTCTTGTTTTTGGCATAAGCAAAACCGGCAATGACGACTATGGCGTAGCCTGCAACAAGTAATATATTTCCGATTTGGTCTTTGATTGTACCGGTAGCGGCAAGCGTTGTTGCGCCTAAAACCTGTCCAGGAGCTGAAGGGGTTGGTGAACCTGGTTGATTGTTATCGCTTGTTGATTGAACTGACGGCGTATTTGTCGGTGTCGGCGTAGGTTCAGTCGTCGGCGTTGGTGTAGGTGTAGGTGTTGATTCGCCTGTAGGAGTCGGTGTCGGTTCCTCATTAGGGGTTGGCGTTGGTTCGTCAGTAGGTGTGGGCGTAGGAGTCGGTTCTTCAGTTGGTGTTGGAGTTGGTGTCGGCTCTTCTGTCGGCGTAGGCGTAGGGGTAGGCTCTTCGGTCGGTGTTGGCGTAGGAGTTGGTTCCTCTGTTGGAGTTGGGGTAGGCGTTGGGGTTGGTGTAGGTTGTGGAATATTACAATTATTCCTGTATATTGCCTGACCTTCATCATTCCAGTTTTTACCAGGATAATCAGGCCCAGATTGTCTAAATGGCGGGATTATATCTCCCCAATTACCTTCAATTCCATCAAACCAAATCGGTCCATTATGATTACCGTGATCTGAACTCTGACTAGACGGAAATCCGTTAGCCGAGTTCTTATCAACAGTTTGCTTAGTATAAGGATTAGAGTTACTATTGGTTCGATGACAAATGGTAACATTATCATCGTGCGAGGCAAAAACATTTTTATTTAAACCTTGCCCTTTTGAAAAAATCGACCCAACAGAAAAAACCGCGAAAGCGGCGATTAATAAACTTATAATTAAATTAATCAATATGAAACCTCTCATATTATTAGACCGATAGTATAACACTATAAATATATAATGTCAAATCAAGCGGTGAATTAGAAATTAATCAATAACTTTTCGCTGTTTGCCTTCCTTGTAAATTAGTGGTATATATTTAAATTCAGCTGCCGGTAAATTTTATGAACAGAGCAAAATATTTTTGGTTGTTTTTAACGGTTGTACTTTTAGTTTCCTCGCTTGCAGGAAGCATTTATCTATACGTTAGGCAAATGAACAAAAGTAATGAAAGCGAAAAGGCGACTTCGGACGTTACTCCCAAACCCAAGGTAGTTGAATCGACTCCGTCGGCAAGTCCAAGCGCAAGCGTTGAGGAAAAAATCGATAAATCAAAATATAAAATTAAAATTTTAAACGGCAGCGGAATTGAGGGAGAAGCAGGTAAATTGTCTGATTTGTTGAAATTTAAAGAATACAATATTGATAGCGTCGGAAATGCGAACTTTTTCGATTTTGAAGAAACCGAAGTTCAATTTAAAATAAGCGTTCCTTCCAAATACATAGATAGTTTGTTAATGGATCTTAAAAAAGATTATGCAGTTATTAAAGGTGACGTCCTAACGGACGATGATGATGTCGATGTATTAATTACCGTAGGTACAAAAAAGGCAAGCTAGATCCCTTCAAAAATTCTCCATCTTCAAACTTTCCCCAAATTAAGATAGAATTATTTTTCATATGCCCGAATCAACGCAACAGCCTTTCCGGGAAAAAAACTCCTTCGCAACAGGGAGTAAAAAGAAAATAATTGCAGTATCCCTGATAATAATCTTTTTGATTGGCGTTTTGACTGTTGTTTATGTTTTGACTGCAAGGCAAAGTAAAGCCGTAAATAACGGGCTTACAAGTCCGGTTTCAAATTTTATTAATGATGCCTTACCCGCTTCGACGCCTTTACCTTTTTTTGAAATTACGATTCCCGGTCTTCGCGAAAGAAATTATCAAAGTAAATTGTCAGATTTGCAGACGGTCAGTCAAAACGGTGGTTATACCTCGTATTTAACAAGTTACGATTCCGACGGTTTAGATGTATTCGGCCAGTTAACAGTTCCGTCCGGCAATCAACCAATCGGTGGTTGGCCGGCGATTGTCTTTATCCACGGCTACTTACAGCCAAGCCAATATCAGACTTTGGTAAATTATAATTCTTATGTTGACGTTCTGGCCGGAAACGGATTTGTCGTATTTAAAATAGACCTTCGGGGACACGCTCAATCGGAAGGAGAACCCGGAGGCGCTTACTATTCCGAGGATTATGTCGTTGATGCTCTAAATGCTTACTCGGCACTGCAGTCAGCAGAATTTGTAAACAGGGAAAAAGTCGGCTTTTGGGGGCATTCGATGGCGGGAAATGTCGTTTTTAGAAGCTTTGTCGTAAACCAAAAGATTCCGGCAATCGTTATTTGGGCAGGAGCCGGATACACTTACTCGGATCTATCCGAATTTGGAATTGACGATAATTCGTACCGTCCGCCGCCGACCGATTCTCCAGGACGTAGAAAACGCCAGCGTTTAATTGATGCGTACGGTGCATTTAGTCCCGAGAGTGAATTCTGGAAACAGGTCGTACCGACAAATTACCTAAAAAACGTCGGAGGATCGGTTCAGTTAAATCACGCGGTTGATGACAATGTGGTTTCGATTCAATACAGCCGTAACCTGGTCAAAATATTGAGCGGTTCGGATATCAATTCTGAATTAAACGAATATCAGTCAGGCGGTCATAATTTAACCGGCCCGACTTTTAATCAGGCTATGGACAATACGGTACGGTTTTTCAAAGAGAAATTAGGTACCAAGTGATAAAATTTGAGTAGTGAATAAAATTTTCCTGCTTATTGTCTTTGCATTTGTAATTGCAGCAGGGGTCGGGTATTTTTTCTCAAGATCCAATTTGGTCGAGGCGCCAACTAACGGAGGCAGTTTTACCGTTAACAGTTTTAAAGATTGTGTTAAAAAAGGCAGTCCCGTTATGGAAAGTTATCCTCCGAGATGTTCCTTTGGAGGCAAGACGTTTACCCAGAATATCGGCAACGAACTTGAGATGGCGGATTTGATAACCCTAACCACCCCACGACCCAACGATTTAATAAAAAGCCCCTTGAGAATTGAGGGACAGGCAAGAGGCAGTTGGTTTTTTGAAGCCGAAGGCGGGAGAGTTATGGTTTTGGATGAAAATGGTCTGGAATTAGGCGGGGGGTCGATTCAGGCTCAAGGTGAGTGGATGACGGACGAATTTGTACTTTTTGAAGGTAAATCAATTTTTGATCCGAAAGGTGCCAATTATGGAACGCTAATCATTCCTAATGCTAACCCCAGCGACCTTCCGGAAAACTCCAAAGAACTCAAAATTCCGGTTAAGTTTGAATAATGTATGGCAAAAACACCTGAAAAGCTAGTCAAATCAGAAGAAGAATTACCCCAAGAACTAAAAAATTATTTACGTGAAATGTTTGACGTTTTATGCGTTCAGGCAGGTGTATTATCGGTTGCCGGAATGAGTCACGGGAGGTCGCCGTTTAGCGTTGTTCAAATAATAACGTCTGATTTTATATCAAAAACGGTAAATGATTCTGATTTTTTGTATAAAAATGATCTAAAATCAAGTCCATTTGAATTTTTCAGACAGCAAAAAGAGAAACTTGAATCGGGGAATGTTTTTAGTTCTAATTATAATTTTACGGATGATCAAATTAACCTTTTAGTTAAACTTAGGGCAATTTATTTTTGGTTGGAACAGGTTTCGGAAAGAAAAGACAGTGGAAACTTGCCTTACTATATCGATGAAATTACTCTTCCGGTTCGAATTGTTGGTCAAATGTTAGACCCCTTAGTTGATTTAGAAGAGGCTCAAAAGCTTTGGAAGGTAATAAAAAATGATCACAATAATATTGAAAGATTTGTTGATAATCTAAAATTTGAAATTAATTCCTTCGATAACTTTTAAAGCAATCAAGAGATTGGTTAAATTTTAATTTAAATTATCTCAAAAACTTTATTTTTAGATTTTTGTCCTGAGATTAAGGTTAATTGGGACTTTTTGACCTTAAAATATTCTGCCAAAGCCTCCAAAACCGCCTGGTTTGCTCTTCCTTCCAAAGGAGGTTCGGAAACGAAGACGTGAAGCGTTTCCAATAGATCCTTTTCGACCCTTGGTCTTTTTGAATTCGGGTGGGCGATTACCGATATCTTCACCCCCCAACAATAACACAAAATAACTGCTTTGAAGAAACAGGCTAATCTTTCTTGCTAACCCGAAGATACCTCCAAGTAACCAGGATGAGGCCGAAAAATACTGCCAATAATTCAAAAAATAACCATTGTTTATCCAAACTCCTAAACGATCTTGTTGTTCCGTAAACTATTGTTAACAAACCTCCAAAAACCAAGCTCGGTCCTACGGGACCGATTTTTTCACTAAAAAGCAGAGTTCCAATTGTAATTGCCGCAAAACCGAAGGCTGTTGTAATTAAAAATAAATTTCGGTTATAAATATCGGTTTTTTGCTGGGCCTGGTCGTAACATTGTTTGTAGTTTTGATCAAGCATCGGGTCTTTGTAAGGAATTGTATCGGCAACCTGCGGGGAAATTTTAATTCCCGGATCAAATTGCCGGCAAAGATCGTAGGCATCTTGAGGTGGAGCATAGAAAGCCTCAATTCCAAAAGCGACCATAAAAGGAAATACGATAGCAAGCGCCAGCCCCAATCCGATTTTGATTAGATTGTTCACCTTAGAATATTATAACCCAATTGCTTCTTGATTAGTGAAAAATTAGTATGTATACTCCTAACAACCTATGCCATCAAGAACACTAGCATTAATCGCCGCAGTTGTAGGAATTATAGTTGCGGTTTTAGTTGGAGGATATTTTGTGATGAATAAAAAATCGTCCGAAACATCCCCGACAACCGGTACGACTTCAACATCCCAAGATTCCCAGGACTCAGGTTCAACAAAAGGTTCCCTAAAAAGTTTACTAGGTTCAAATAAAAACCAAACCTGCTCAATTTCTTACCCTGACGGCAGCGGAGAAGGAACGGTTTATGTTTCCGGCAACAAGATGAGGGGAGACTTTACTATGACGGCGGAAGGCAAAAGTTATGATGGTCATATGATTTCTGATGGAGATTACTTTTATTCCTGGAGTTCGCAAATGCCGCAAGGTATGAAGATGAAAATGGATGATGTCCCGGACAGTTCTGATCAGTCAAGCCAGGGCAGCGTAGATTTGGATTCCCAGGTTGATTTGAATTGTTCTTCCTGGAGAGTTGATAATTCTAAATTCGAAGTTCCAAGCGATGTTACATTTACCGAATTTAATCTCCCGGCAGCAACCGCCGCTCCAACAACCGGAGCCGGAACTGGTCAAACATCGATTTGTGATTCAATCACCGACCCGACTGCCAAAGTTGCTTGTCAGCAGGCAGGTTATTAAACACTTCAATATTTTTACAACCTTAATCAACCAAAAAAAAGTAGCAAAATAAAAATTGAGGATCACCACCTTCTGAGGATCACCACCTTCAATGTGGATTACATTGACACATCCCTTTTTTCTGCTAATTTTTGATTATGCCATCTAATAGAAAAATAGTTTTAGCCAATGGTGAGTATTATCATCTATTCAACAGAGGAGTTGAAAGAAGACCTGTTTTTACAAATAAGCGAGAATTCTTGCGGGCTGTGGATCTTGTTAATTTCTACCGTTTTGACAAACCTCCTTTGAGATATTCTAAATATTTGTCACTAGAAGAAGATCAGCGACAGAACTTTTTAACAAATCTTAATGGTAAGGCAGTAGAGATAATTGTTTTTTGTCTAATGAGCAATCATTTTCATTTTTTGGTGAGGCAGGTTCAAGAAAACGGAATTTCAAAGTTTATGGCTAATTTTATGAACAGTTATACAAAGTTTTTTAATACTAAGTATCAAAGAGTAGGACCTCTGTTTCAGGGAGCTTTTAAGGCAGTGCATATTGAATCAGATGAGCAGTTACTTCATCTCTCACGTTATATTCATTTAAACCCCGTAATGGGTTTTATAGTTAAACCTGATCAGTTAAAAGATTATCAGTGGTCTTCTTACAATAGCTATATAGGAAATTCAAATGTAAACATAGTGGATAAAGAGATAGTGATGAATTTCTTTAGAAAGCCGATTAAATACCAAGAATTTGTTTTAGATCAAGCAGATTATGCAAAGAAACTTAAGGTGATTGCTCATCTAACAATGGATTGAAGAGGATGTGCCAAGCTAGGTCACATTGAAGGTGAATATCGTGTTCATTAGCACTTAAGTCATTTTATTGATTTTGTTAAACTATCTCTTATGAATTTGTCTGTAGGGGATAGTCGGGCTTCCAAACGTTGGCAAGTCGACTTCATTAATTCTCTTTTGCATGATCCTTGATCCAGCCGGCAATTTGTTCTAGTGATGGCTTTTTATTTTCTGCCCAAAGGGTAAAATCAACTTTTTCCCTTTGTGTTGCTTTTAAATTATATTCATTTAGGTCTAAAAAATATTCCAGTGTTGTTAGAGCTGTCCTTTTGTTTCCATCTACGAATGGATGGTTGGAAGACAAAGATTGAATGAGAGCAGCGGCTTTTAGGAAAATATCCGGATAAAGATCTTCTCCTCCGAAAGTAGCCTGTGGACGTCCGAGCGCTGAAGATAAGAGATCCCAATCTCGTACTCCTTGTGAACCGCCGGTTTTTTCAGTGACACGAAAGTGAATAGCTACGATCTCGTCTAAAGTGGGGAACCTGGTCATTTATGGGCAAGTTCATCCAAAGCCGGGCGATTATTTTCGATGTATTTATCAACCCACTTAATAAATTCGGGGGTTAATGTAGTTTTTCCGGCTTTTTTAACCGGTTCGACATTAACCTGAACATTG
>DATCJB010000028.1:0-2382 GCA_036507455.1 Patescibacteria group bacterium
GCGAAATCACGCTTTACCCGCCGATCCGAATAAATCTATTTTTGATTCGACTACCTCCTTGATTGCTTCAATAACCGGGGGCATAAGCTTATAAACCGCATATTCAGAAGAAGAAATTGCACTTTTTAAATTATCTTTAAAAGCCTGCCGAAGTTCGGTATTAACGTTAATTTTGACTATTTTGCCAACTTTTATCGCTTCCCTAACCTGCTTATCCGGTATTCCCGAACCGCCGTGCATTGATAAAAAAGTTTCCGGCAGTTCCGTTCGGATTTTTTCCAATAAACCCAAATCCAATCTTGGCTGATTGGGATAAGTACCGTGAACGTTGCCAAAAAAAGCGGCGAAGGTATCAATTCCGGTAGAGTGAACAAACGCCAAAGCTTTTTGGGGACTGGTAAATCCGGCTAAAACCTCACCTGCGGGAATATTTTCCTTATGAACGTTTGAAGATCCAATGATTGAGTCCATTTCGCCCTCAACTACTAAATCGCTCGACCTTCCAAGCCCGGCAACTTTCTTGGCAGTTACAACATTTTGGTCATAGTCAAGTTTTGAACCGTCAAAATGAATCATGTCAAAACATGCTGCTGCTGCTTTTGCGCAGGCTTCGTAACTTGAGGCGTGATCTAAATTTAAAAGTATTGGAATATTTGCCGTCTCCCTGGCATTGTCAACTAAGTCGACAATATTTCTTAAACCCAGATATTCAACTTCTCCGTCTGAAAATTCAACAATAACCGGAGATTTCTTACTTTCGCCGGCAGCAATTACCGCCTTTAAAATTTCCAGATTGTCGATGTTAAAAGCACCGAAAGCCCATCCTTCAATTTGAGCCTTTTCCAGCCAATCCTTAGCAGTCATTATTTTATCCCTTTCGCTTTTAAATAAAAATGGCTTCTATAAAACTTACTTAGGTAAATAAAACGCCTTAAGGGTTTATCCTGAAGAGTGAAACGACGAAGGACAGTCATAACTTAATTTAACTCTAAAATACGATTAAACTCAATCCGTGTTAAATTAATTTACTTACAACATTTTAAGACTGTCAGTAAGAGTAATCTACCGGACGTGTAACCTAAAACTATGCCTTTGATGCCCAAAGACGTCAAGTCAAAGCGTTAATTCCCTCTTTCCCTGAGGGCCAAAAAGTTCATCGTCAAGATAAATGATTTTGATTGGAATTATCTTAAATAATTCATGGTCATCTAAATACTCGTCGGCCCAATCGTAGCGTTTCCGATAAATATCAAGTTCTTGCCTGTTTTTTTCTTTATGTAAATTTTCTATTGTCCCCTCCAGCTGCAAACCGACTGTGTAACCTTTTTTGTGAATATATTCGTTAATCGCACAGGATACTTTTGGATTTTGTTTAACATTTTGAATTTTGCGGGTCTTGGGATCGGAAATTAAATATATGTTCAAATTGTCGTCAAATGCAAAAAATACCGTTGCCGCCCAGGGGACATTGTTAGAAGCAGTTGCCAGGGTCATCCGACGGTTTTTTGACAGATAATCTAATATGAGCTGTTTAAGATTCTCGCCGTTCATTTTAGTTTGAAAATAATCCTCCTTGCTTTATCTTGCTTTAATTCCCAATCTTTCCCTCGCTAAATTCAAGGCTGAAATTCGAGAAGTTGTGCCGCTTTTTTTTGACTTTTCTAAAATTAATTGAGTATTTTTTGTGATCTTTGATTTAACAAGCTCAAACATCTTTTCTTTGTTATAGCCCATATATTCTGCATAAGAAGAAATTACTCCTCCTGCGTTGGCCACAATATCGGGCACAACCAAAATTCCCTTTTTGGCCAGCTTCTCTTCCGCATCGTGCGAAACGGGCAAATTTGCAGCTTCAATGACAATTTTTGCCAGTACTTTATCAGCATTTACGTTTGTTATAACGTCCCCCAAAGCCGCCGGAATTAAAATATCAACCGCAAGTTCAAAAATCCTTCCTCCTTCCAAAATCTCACAATCCTGATATTTAGTTACGCTTCCTGTTTTTTTCTTAACATCGAGCAATTTTTGAATATCCAAACCATTGGGATTATATATTGCGCCTGTGGAATCGGAAACGGCCACAATTTTAGCTCCTTCCTGGCTTAGTTTGGAGGCTGCAAATGTTCCGACGTTGCCAAAACCCTCGATGGCAACAGTTGCACCTGCTATATTTAATTTTACGTGCTGGCAAGCCACGAGTGTAGCCCAGGCAACCCCGATTCCCGTTGACCCCAGCTCGTGTGGTAATCCTTTCATGCTTTGAGGTTTGCCTGTTGCTGCTTTTGGAGAACCGTTAACTTCGACAAAAACCGCCATCTCCTCTTCCCCTGTTGCCACATCCGGACCGGCAATATATTCTTTGGGAACTAAATTTTTCAAAGC
>DATCJB010000029.1:0-6265 GCA_036507455.1 Patescibacteria group bacterium
TCCCGTTTGGGGCTATTTAGAAAGTAGTCGAATCAAAAATGGATTTGTTCGGATCGGGAGGAGAGGCATAACAATTTCTTATGAATAAAAAATTCGAGATTATTACGATCGGTTCTGTCACCAGAGATTTTTTTCTTCAAAGTCAGGCCTTTAAGGTAGTTAAAGATAAAGATTTTGTAACCGGGGAGGCGCAGTGTTTTGCTTTTGGTACCAAAGTTGAGATTGACGGTTTGACTTTGGATAACGGCGGAGGCGCGGCTAATTGTGCGGTCACTTTCGCCCGTCAGGGTTTAAAAACAGGCTTTGTGGGTAAAGTTGGCGATGATCACTCCGGAAAAGTTATAGCTGAAAGTTTAAAAAAAGAAGGAATAGATTTACGCTTTGTCAAAAAGGTAAGCCAAATTCGAACCGCAACCAGTTTTATAATGCTAACAGACTCCGGTGAAAGAACGATTTTGAACTTTAACGGCGCTTCCGGTACCTGGCAGGAAAACGATATCCCATTCGATGTGCTAGTCAATCCTAGACTTAAACCGCAGTGGATACTGATCAGCTCTTTGAGAGGGAATTTGGATTTGTATTTGAAAATTATTTCTTTTGCTAAACAAAATAAAATCAAAGTAGCAACCCTGTTGGGGATGGCTGAATTAAAACACGGAGCAAGGTCGCTTGCCTCAATCCTTTCCGGTTCGGACGTTTTTGTTTTAAACCGTCACGAAGCCTCGCTGTTAACCGGAGTTTCATACGAAATGCCGGACCAGGTGACTCATTCCTTGTGCTTATTGACTGCCGGTTTGGGTGTGGTTACCAATGGTCAAAACGGCGCAACCGTCTGCGACGCCCGACGCTTTTGGCAAATCAAAGCGCGAAAAGTAGACGTTGTTGATACAACCGGAGCTGGGGACGCTTTCGCTTCAGGGTTTGTTGCCGGGCTTGTTAAAAATCAAAGCATCGAAAAGGCACTTCAAGTAGCGGTTGATAATTCTGCGTCCGTAGTTTCGCAAATAGGTGCCCAAAAGGGAGTTTTAAAGAAAAATCAAAATCCTTTTAAAAATAAAATTCCGGTTGATGTCAAAAGTATTGTTCAAAAAAGAGCGGCTTTTTAAATAGGATTTAAAAAAATATGCGGCTTTTTAAATAGAATTTAAAAAAATGAAAGTTTTTATAACCAGAACCATTCCGGGACCTGCGGAGACGATCTTAAAAGATGCCGGTTTTGATGTCGAAGTCAACAGGGACGATAAAGTGTTATCCAAAGACGAATTATTGACAAAAGTTAAGGGAGTTGACGGTATTTTATCTCTTTTGACCGACAGGATTGACGGGGAAGTATTTGATGCTGCCGGAGATCAACTAAAAGTTGTAGCCAATTACGCCGCAGGTTTTGACAATATTGACACACAAGAATGCAAAAAACGAAATGTTGCGGTGACTAATACTGGAGGGGCTACCACTCAGGTTGTCGCTGAACACTCGGTTGCTTTAATGCTGGCGGTTGCAAGAAGATTAGTTGAAGGGGACAAGTTTGTTCGTCAGGGAAGATATAAAAAGTGGGATCCGAAACTATTACTGGGCTATCAAATGCTTGGAAAAACCTGCGGGATAGTCGGTCTTGGAAAAATCGGGGCGTATTTCGGAAAAATTGTTCACGCAGGCTTTGAGATGAAGATAGTTTATTATGATACGGTCTGCAATGAACAGTTTGAAGGTCAATTTGATGCAAAATGTGTCTCTATTGAAGAGTTGTTAAAAGTTTCTGACGTGGTTTCCCTAAACGTTCCGCTTTTAGCTTCGACGAAGCATCTGATAAACTCCCAAAGACTTAAATTGATGAAGCCGGACGCGATACTGATTAATACTTCAAGAGGACCGGTTGTTGACGAAAATGCTTTAGTTGAAGCATTGAAAAACAAGCTGATAGCCGGTGCCGGTTTGGACGTTTTCGAAAATGAACCTGACTTAGCCTCAGGTTTAACAGAGCTTGAGAATATTGTTTTAACACCCCACATAGGTTCTTCGACGATAGAATCAAGAACCAAAATGAGCGAAATTGCCGCAAAAAATATTCTGGCAGTTTTGACTGGACAGAAACCATCCAATTTGGTAATTTAATTTGTAGAGAAAAAAAGGAGGTGATTTTTTTGAAAAAAGCTTTAACGATCAGTTTAATTATCCTAAGTGCTTTAACTCTTTCAGCTTGCGATTTATTATTTCCACAATCCGAAGAATCCGCGAGCACACAAAATCAATCGCAACAATCTAATACCGGTGATGTGAACAATAATAGTGGTCAAAACCAAATTTCGGGAGTAAAAGTTAGTGTTACGGATAACGGTTTTGAGCCGTCAAGCGTAACCATTGGTGCCGGCCAAACTGTCACATTTACAAATAACAGTTCAAATCCTGTATTTGTGGCTTCGGATCCGCATCCAACTCACACAAATTTGCCGGAGTTTCAATCCAAAAACGTGGCAGTTGGTGAAAGCTACTCTTTTACCTTTAATCAACTCGGAAGCTGGGGCTACCACAATCACTTAAACCCTTCAGTCAGGGGAACGGTTGTGGTAAATTAACGGCAGGTGTTATCAAAAGTTCTCATTTTATCTTTAATATTATTAGGATTCGGTTTTTTAGTGGCTACAACCCGAATAAGTCTTCGGCAGACGGTAATTGAGAAAAAAGCACCCCAAACAGGCGATTCGGTTAAATCGGTTATATTGCCTCCAAAATTGAGTGAGAGTCTTCCCAAGATTGAAGAGGTGATTGGCGGCAGAACCGAGGAGTTTGGAATTTATGTTTATGATTTTGACAAGAACGACTCACTTAAATATAGCGAAAAAACAACTTTTGACGCTGCTTCAACAGTTAAGGTATTGGTGGCTATTTATGCGTTTGATCAGGTTGAGAGAGGCAATATAAGCAAAGATACGAAAGTTGGCAACCTTACCCTGGACCAGCATTTAAGGCTTTTGGTAAACCGATCGGATAATAATTCATGGGAAATTTTATATGAACAATTTGGACTTAAAAACATAGATCAATTCGGCCGCCAGATCGGTCTTGAAAATACCAACCTAATCGATAATACGACCAACGCATTTGATTTGGGAGTAATATTAACCAAAATTGCGAGAGGTGAAGTTTTAAACGACGAAAACAGGAAAGAATTGTTAACATTAATGCAAAATACAGAAACGGAAGATCGAATTTCGCCCCAGGTTCCCAAAGATTTTAATTTTTACCACAAAACGGGAACATTTGAACAGGATGTTCACGATATTGCCATAATTGAAGGCAGAGGGAAAAAGATTGTAGTTGTTATACTGACAAAAGGAAATACAGTTTTGGATCAGAGAAATAGCGTAATTGGTCAAATTGCCAAAGTAATTATTGAAAATAGTTTCTAAGTTGTTTGACTTGTGAAGCTATGATTTGCTAAGCTTTTTTTACTTTCATTGATGAAATTATCAACCCCACTTTTAATCGGAATAGTTTCAGTTATTATTTTGGGCGGCGGAATATTTTTTATTAGTTCCAATCCTGATTTTGGTTCGGGAAAAAAGTCTCAGGTGTCACCCAATGAGGGAATCGGTCAATATTTTGAGTCGCAGGGTCAGGAACATATTGCCCCCGGAGCAACGCACAATCAATATAATTCCAATCCTCCTTCGTCCGGCCCTCACTGGGCAGAACCTGCTATAAACGGAGCTCACGAAGAACCGGTAGTTGATGAACGGGCAATCCACAATTTAGAACACGGATACGTTTGGATTGCCTATAAACCGGATTTGCCTTCGGATATGATTGAAAAATTGAAATCTATTGTCAACGAGGATAATTGGAAGGTTGTTTCAAGTCCGAGAAGCGAGAACGATTCTCCGATTGCCCTTGTTGCCTGGACTAGAGTTTTAAAGCTGGAAACGTATGACGAAGATCAGATTAAGGAGTTTATTAAAACTTACCGCGATCGGGGACCTGAAGCGACCCCGAATTAGATGTTGGCCAAGAAGTATCCGGTCCAATAAATGAATATTAAAATTTACTCAACGCCGACTTGTCCATATTGCAAGCTGGCTAAGGAATTCTTCAATAGTAAGAATCTAAAATTCTCGGATATTGATGTTTCGGCTGATCCTGGCGCAGCAAACGAAATGATTGAGAAAAGCGGCCAAATGGGTGTACCGGTGATTGAAATTGACGGCCAAATTATCATCGGATTTAATCAGCAAAAGTTACAGGAGATTATCGGTGGATCAAACTAGAGATTTAAGCTGTCCGAATTGTCAAAAAGTTACAACTTATCCGGTTCCGACTGATAGAACCATAATTGCTTACGATTGCGATGGTTGCAGTAAACGGCACACGGCAGGCACAAATTCCTGCATTTTTTGTTCATTTTCCCGGGATTGTCCACAACACTCGGAAACTTCGGTTTAGTTTAAAATATAAGGGTGAAATATAAATTTCCGGTCATAGTTTTGATTTTGTTAGTTTTGATTTTTTGGGAAGTTGGCTATCGGAAACAGATTGCGATTGAAGGGGTTTTGGATTTTTGCTTGTACGAGGATGCTGTTTCTTCTTGTGCATACGTTACGACTATAAGCGGTCAAAAGTATCTTCTTTCGGAAGGTTCGCTTTTGAAATTTGAAGACGCGGGATTATTGGCAGGGTCAAAATTGAGGCTAAAAGGAAGAGTTTCCAGGCAAACATTCAAAGTAAAAGATTTAAGGGAGTTATCCCGATTTCAAATAACCGATCAGGAATTGATACAATAATAGAAGTAACCCCTCGACAAACTCGGGGCAAGCAAGTGAAGGGAAATAATGGCGACAGTTAAAACACAAAAACCGGCAAGGGCAAAAGAACAGGAACCCAGCGCCGAAGAGGTGCTAAAAATTGCCAAGGAAAGATTTTTAGAGCACGACCAGGCTGAAATTAACGAACTTAAGAGGGCTTTGGAGCAACCCCTCGAGCATGTTGAAGAAGATCTTGCAATTACTGATGAACTAAAGGAAATAGGAGCCCAGCCCGGCGTCCACTCAAATAATATTGATATAACTGAAACGCCAACGGTTGTTTTACCGTTAAGTCAATCTCAAGTGCAATTTGCCCTGCACCACAAAGTCGTTAATTCCTTGCGCTGGCTTGCTGTTTGGTGTATAAGGGTGGCAAAGTTAGCCCATCATCACGGATCAAGAGTAATATTCGGCGATTCAAGCGATAAGCAACCAGTAGCAAATGAAAAGTAACGTGTTTAAAAAATTTTCAATTTTCATTGAATTTTCAATGAATTAATTTGAAAAGAAATTATTTAACAAATTGAAACATTAGAAATTGCTTGTAAATTTAAAATTGTAAATTGTAAATTAATTAAATCATGCCTGTCGAAACTTCATTTGCTAATTCATTTTTTTCAATAGTTACGACTTTAATCACAATCGGAGTGGGTTTGGTAATTTTAGGTGCGGTACTTGCTGTTGCGACCTATTTTGGCATTATTTGGTACCGTAACCGTAATCGGGAAGAAAGGTCGCTTGACTATGTTTTACTGCAGGTTGCGGTTCCCAGAGATAACGAGATTAAAATTGATGCGGCTGAACAAATGTTTTCTTCCTTGTATTCAATCCACCAAGGCGGCTTTTGGTCATTTTTAAAACCTCAGGACCATTTTTCTTTCGAAATTGTTGCCCGTCAGGAAGACATCAGATTTTACATTTCCTGCCCATCGAGACTCAAAGATTTGGTCGAAAAGCAAATTCACGGAGCCTATCCGGGGGCCGAAGTTGTTGAGGTTGATGAATATAATATTTTTAGCGAAGAAGGTAAGGTGGCGTTTGCGGCGATGAAGCTTCGCGGATCAAATTTCCACCCGATTAAAGTCTATAAGGATTTAGCAACCGATCCGTTATCGTCCATCACTTCCGCCTTGGCCAAGATGCAGGCAGAAGAAGGGGCGGTTATACAGATTTTGGCTGCTCCGGCAACGTCCAAGTGGAGAGCTGCCGGTAAAGGTTTTGTCGGCAAGGCCAGAAGTGCTGAAGCTTCCCCAGATAAACCGAAATTTATTGCTGACCCGAAAACAATAGAAGCTATTGAAAATAAAACCAGCAGGGTAGGTTTTAATGTCACGGTCAGAATTGTTTGTTCATCCCCGACTTACGAATCAGCAAAAATTCACCTCGACAACATCAAAGGCGCATTTGCTCAATACGCTTCGGATTGGAACGGATTTAAGGGGGATAAAATTCGTTTCAAAAAGCAATTC